>JAJDOJ010000202.1 GCA_022340215.1 Gammaproteobacteria bacterium | reverse complement strand
ATTGAGCTTCTCGCCCTCACCCTGCAGGAAGTTATACACGGACTCTGCTTCCTCCTGCCGCATGGCACGGTCTTGCTCAAGGAACAGTTCCGCAATTTCGTTCGAGACGTCGGCCGCGGCGACGGGCTCGTCGAGATCGGCATAGACCTGGATCGCCATGGTAGCTGTTGCAGTATCTTCAGACTTCACTGCCTGAAACTGTGCAATCTCCATCCCGATGGACCCACGCAACATTCCGGCTAGCTGCGCCGGTAGCAGTTCGTCTCTCTCGTCGAGAAAAAGATTGTGCGAATCAACGATCCCTAGCAGGGTATCCTTGTCCAATACACGCAACATGACCCCCTGCACCTGCTCGGCCAGTTCTTTGCGTACCGTCGCCTCCACAAAGGTCTCGGGGACATCCTGACTCTCGATCAGGATAGTTGCGGGGGCCCGGTAAACAACGGGAAGCAGGAATGCAGCCAGGATTGCCAGCAGAAGAATACCGGCTGCCGGGAGAAAGATCTCCCGCTTCCTGCGGCGGAGTATGCCGACATACTCGCGCAGCTCATACCCTGCCTGGCGATCCTTCTTTTCCATGTATTACCTGCGTTCGTCTACCGCATAACGGCAGCGAGTCATCTCTATTCACCCTTTCACTGCGACACTGCCCATACACGGCTAATTCCTCGCTCAAGTCCGCACTGACAGTTTAGGCGATTGCCGGAAAGTGGCATACCAGATCGCGCTGGATTTTCGTTCGTCATCAAGGCGCGACATCAGGCGCATAGTCGAACTATGTCACTGTTGTCGCAACACAGGGGACGGATGAAAAGACAAGCTGGATGGTATGTCATTTGACAGAAATCGCCTTACCTTGGTATCGAACAAAACCTTCCCGATCGAGACGTATTACTAGAGCGAATCGATCGGTGTCAGCTTCGTCCAACGAAAGTTGAGAAAAACCGTGTTGCTGTCAGCGCTTTCGGGTTCGTTGAATCGCTTCTGCCTGACGTACCGGTATGCCGCTTCAACGCGCCAATCGGGTGTAATCCGATACGTCAACGCGGGCAGGATCTGGAAGTACCGCCGGTTACTTCCCGATTGTGGGTTTTCGATGTTTTCGTTCTGAAACAGCCGTGTACGTAACGCGAAGCTCCATCGTTCGGCAAGCTGATAACTCATGTTCGCGTTGACCTCGTCGGTTTCCACCAGATTGCCCACGCCGCTGGGCGAGAGGTTTCTCTCGAGCCTGACATCAAATCGCGCCTGACCGGTGATCTTCGAGGCCTGTAACCGCGCGACCCATCCGGTATTCGTGCCGTCTTCTCCAGGACCGGGGTTGTCGAACACCGTATAGCGACCACCTGCGGTGAATCCCGCTTTCGTCGTTTCAGAGAATGCGTACTGGTATCCTGCCTGTATCTCGTAGTTGTCCGTGGTTTGCCCGCTGTCCGAATCAAAGCGCGATGCCTGGGCCAGGGCGATGAGATTGTCCTTCTCCGTCAGCTTGCGGGAGTAATCAAGCCGCAGCCCACCTTGCCGGAAGTCGTTCAGAAATGGGTTCTCCGCATACAGTGAGGCATTGAACAGCAACCTTGCACCCACCTGATCTCGCTCCGTAAGATCATAATCGATCGGCAGGCGCGCAGTGATCTGATTGCGGCGAATGTTCTCCGTCACGATGTCGTTGTCGACCGACTGGTCCGGCTCGATGGCCGGATTATCCGGGTTCGCCACCACATTGATGCTGCGAAGCACCGTGTCGCGCCTCCACAACACGTCGAGACCAATATTGGATCGCTCGAACTTCTTCTTCGACTCGAAACCGAAAAGCTGGTCTCCCTGGTTCGACAAGTTCTCGGTATCCCCGACATAGCCGAGGAAGTTCAGACGCACTAGGCCTGCAATCTCATAAGACTCGGTGAGACGACTGAACTTGAGGGCGCCGGCCACGCTTCCGGTCCCGACCTCTTGCTGGTTCGTGGTGGACAGCCTGAAATTGGTGTTGTAGTTGCCGCCGAGGCTGAACTCCGGCTCCAGTTGCCACGCCTCGCCCCACGCCAACGAGGGAACCAGAAAAGCGATCAGGGCAGCCACCAAGGATAAACGAACCCTTTTCACCCCCAGCACGGGAAGCGATCCCCCCCCGGTTCTGGATGCTTCCGCACAATTCTTGTTCATTTCGCTGCGAATGCCCATATCTTGTTCCCTGCCGTTCAGGAGCCATGTGACTTTGCAGGCGCAAAAATCAACCCCGCCGATATTCTCATAGCGAAAAATCAAAGATTTTGCTACCCGCGCTCACGCCAACTGCGCACTGGATCAACAAATACGCTCAACTCGACCCGGTCGTGACGCCACCCTGGCAACCCTGCGCCGGGGCCTCGCAGAGGCATACCAGGCGACGCTAAGCTGCCGGAATCACTCGGGTTCTGTGAATCGATCCCCGGCCGGGGACTTACTGGAATTCCCGTGCATCGAGTCCGTATATGTTCTCATAATTGTAGCTGTATCGCATCAGCCCGTCAGTTTGCTGCCACACACGACGCGGGCCCGGGGCGCGAAACCCACGGGGAACTGCTAACCGGTCACTCTGGTATGATACCCGCCCACCTTGAGGCATTGATTTAATGAGCGAAAATCTGGACTGGGAGCAACCATGAAGGTACTGGTGACGGGTTCCGCGGGATTTATCGGTTCGGCGCTATCCCTCAGACTCCTCGAACGCGGGGACGAGGTCGTGGGTATCGATAATCTCAACGACTACTACGATGTCCGCCTCAAGGAGGCGCGCCTCGAGCGTACCCGGGCCTACGATTCGTACACCGACATGCGTGTCAGCCTGGAGGACCGCGCCGCGATCGAGCAGGTTTTCGAGACGCATCGCCCCCAACGCGTCGTCAATCTGGCGGCCCAGGCGGGTGTGCGGTATTCGATCGAGAACCCGCACGCCTATGTGGACACCAACCTCGTCGGCTTCCTACACATCCTCGAGGGCTGTCGCAACCACCGGATCGAGCACCTGGTCTATGCCTCGAGCAGTTCGGTCTACGGGGCCAACACCCGCATGCCGTTTTCGGTACACGATAACGTCGACCACCCTCTGAGCCTCTACGCGGCCAGCAAGAAGGCGAACGAGCTGATGGCGCACGTCTACAGCCATCTATACCGGATTCCGACCACTGGCCTGCGGTTTTTCACCGTCTATGGGCCGTGGGGACGTCCCGACATGGCGCTGTTCCTGTTCACCGCCCGGATCCTCGCGGGTAAACCCATCGACGTGTTCAACTTCGGCAATCATCGCCGGGACTTCACTTATATCGACGATATCGTCGAGGGTGTGATTCGAACGCTGGGCTCGATACCCGAACCGAACCCGGACTGGAATGGGGACACGCCGGACACCGCCACCAGCGCGGCTCCCTGGCGACTCTACAACATCGGCAACAACGCGCCCGTCGAGTTGAGACACTACATCAAGGTGCTGGAGGACTGCCTGGGGATCGAGGCGAAGCAGAACCTGCTGCCGCTTCAGCCGGGAGACGTACCCGACACCTACGCCGAGGTTTCGGATCTGGTGCGTGACGTCGGCTACAAACCACAGACATCTGTGGAAACGGGGGTTCGGCGTTTCGTCGAGTGGTACCGGGAATACTATCGCCTGTAGCTCAGGCCCTGAGCGGGGCCGGTCTGCCCGACTCGCGCCATGCAAGGTAGTCCTCCAGGATCAGATGGTGATCGAAGGCCAGTTCGACACCCGGATCCTGCGGATTCACAACACGGATTGTTTTTGCGTCGTCCGCGGCCATCGGTATCCCTGGCGCGGAGCCGATATAGACTGCGCTCACCGTGTGTCCCCGGGCATCGCGGGAGGGATCGGAGTAGCAACCCAGGAGCGCCTCGAGTGTCACATCGAGGCTCGTTTCCTCGCGCATTTCCCGCACCGCGGCCGACTCCAGGGTCTCTCCGATGTCGACGAATCCGCCGGGAAACGCCCATCCGAACGGCGGATTGCGTCGCTCGATGAGCACGATCCCGTATCCGCCGCCTTCATCGCTCACGCGAATGACGACATCCACCGCCAGCAACGGCGTAACCGGGCGCGTCACGATCGGTCCTTCCCGCCCAGTTGGCGGAGGGTCTTCCTCTGGCGTTTGTCCGGCCGACGGTTCGGTCTGTGCACGGTGATGTTCGCAAGCCGCTTTGCTTCGTGCTCCCGTTCTCGACGGACCCTGCTTTCGTCGGTTTCCCCGTACAGGTGTGCGGCTTCCGAAGCCGGACCCCGACGCAGGGCGAGCCCCCGGACAACAACCTTCATCTGCTCGCTGCCGCGCGTCACCTCGAGGGTGTCCCCGGTCCTCACCCGTCTTGCAGCCTTCACCCGTTCCCCATTGACGTGTACCTTCCCGCCCGTGATGGCCTGGGCCGCCAGTCCCCGTGTCTTGAACAGTCTCGCTGCCCAAAGCCACTTGTCCAGGCGAACCGCATCGTCACCGGCATCGGCTCCAATCATCGAAATGCCATACCGCAGTCAACCGTTTCGGCGCAGCGCGGACGCAACCCCTATGCTCAGCCCATAGTCTGAGTCGTCGCCATCTCCATCATCAGGGCGTTGAGTCGGGTCACGAAACCGGCCGGGTCCTCCAGTTGCCCACCCTCGGCCAGGACAGCCTGTTCGAACAACATGGTCGACCAGTCCCTAAACCGCCCGTCATCGGATTCCTCCTTCATGCGACCGACCAGCGGATGGGTCGGGTTGACCTCGAGCGACGGCCGGCTTGCAGGCATCTCGTGACCGGCCTGCTTGAGCAGATGCTGCATGTACATGGCCATGTCGTGCTCGTTCAGCACGATACAGGCCGGGGAACTGGTCAAGCGGTGCGAAACACGAACGTCTTCGACCCGGTCCCCCAACGCGTCCTTGATGCGCTTGATGACGTCTTCTGCTTCCTTTTCGACCTTCTCGTATTCCTTGCGGTCGTCCTCGGATTCCACGTCGCCAAGATCGAGCTCACCCTTCGCCACGGACTGCAGGGCCTTGCCCTTGAATTCGGTAAGATTGCCGGCCAGCCACTCATCCACTCGATCGTGCATCAGCAGCACCTCGATACCCTTCTTGCGGAAGATCTCCAGGTGGGGACTGCTCTTCGCGGCGGCGAAGCTGTCGGCGGTCACGTAGTAAATCTTCTCCTGACCCTCCTTCATTCGCCCGATATAGTCATCGAGCGACACCGCCTGCATCTCCTGGTCGTCGTGACTGGAAGAGAAACGCAGCAATCCCGCGATCTGTTCGCGGTTGGAAAAGTCCTCGGCAGGGCCCTCCTTCAGAACCTTGCCGAATTCCGACCAGAAGGTCGCGTACTTCTCAGGCTCCTTGTCGGCCATGTTCTCGAGCAAACCGAGAAGCTTCTTGACGGCCCCGGCACGGATATTGTCGATGACCTTGTTACTCTGCAGGATCTCCCGAGACACGTTGAGCGGCAGGTCGGCGGAGTCGACCACACCGCGAACGAACCGCAGGTACCTGGGCAGCAGATGCTCGGCGTCGTCCATGATGAAAACGCGCTTCACGTACAGCTTGACGCCATGCATATGTTCCCTGTCGAACAGGTCGAAAGGGGCCTTGGAGGGGATATAGAGGAGTGTGGTGTACTCCTGCGTACCCTCGACCCGGTTGTGGGTCCAGGCCAACGGGTCCTGAAAGTCATGCCCGACGTGCTTGTAGAACTCCTTGTATTCGTCCTCGCTGATACCGGACTTGGGTCGAGACCACAGCGCGGAGGCCTTGTTGACGGTCTCCCATTCCGCCACTTCCCGATCTTCCGACTTTTCTTCACCCGCGTCTTTTTCCTTCAGCATTCGAACAGGCAGCGGAATGTGGTCCGAGTATTTGTGGATGATCGATCTCAGCCGCCAGCCATCTGCGAATTCCGCCTCTTCTTTCTTCAACCACAGGGTCACCGCCGTTCCCCGTGAGGCGGTTTCGACGTTTTCGATCTCGAAGCTGCCCTTGCCGTCGGACTCCCAGAGCACGCCGTGTTCCGGTCCCATGCCGGCCCGTCTCGTGACCAGGCTGACCTTGTCCGAAACGATGAACGCAGAATAGAATCCGACGCCGAACTGCCCGATCAATCCGGCATCCTTCGCCTGGTCACCGGTCAACGACTCAAAGAACTCCCTGGTACCGGACTTCGCGATTGTCCCGATGTTGTTGACCACCTCGTCACGGGTCATACCGATCCCGTTGTCGCGGATGGTCACGGTGCGTTTGTCCTTGTCGAATTCGACCTCGATCTTCAGGTCGGTGTCCTGTTCGAACAGTGCCTCGTCCGAGATCGCCTCGAACCGTAACTTGTCGCAGGCGTCCGAGGCGTTGGAGATCACTTCGCGCAGGAAGATTTCGCGGTTGGAGTACAGCGAGTGAATCATCAGGTGAAGTAACTGAGTGACTTCGGTCTGGAATTGAAGCGTTTCCTTCTGGGTTCCTACTGACATTGCGTAGAGCTCCGAGGGTACTGGATTGAATAAAGAGAGTGGCGACGACAGCGGATATTTTCAAGGGGCCCGGGACACGCCGTCGCAGGTCACCGCACAACGGCGAATCAAGCAGCCTTGTCCGGAAGATCCCCGGCCAGTGAGTCGTCCGCGAACAGGTTTCCCAGCAAGGTGCGATTCAGGGCCAGAAGCGCCAGGAACCGGACGGGATCACCGAGCATCGCCTGCGGAGTCTGCACGAAGGCCGCCGGCACGAGTTCATCCGCGCATTCCCTACAAAGGTCCATGACACCGGAGGGTTGCGACTCGAGATGGAACTGCAGCGCAACCGCATTATCCACCACGAATCCCTGATTTGCGCAGGCATCGCTGGAACCGATCCCCCAGGCGCCATCCGGGATGTCGAATGTGTCTCCGTGCCAATGGAAGGCATCGAATCGCGCGGGGAATCCCTTGAAGATCGGGCTAGACGAGGCGGACGGACTCAGCGTAACGGGAAACCAGCCGATCTCCGTATCGCGGTTCCGGTAGATCCGCGATCCCATGACATCGGCCAGCAGCTGCGCCCCGAGACATACACCGAGAACCGGTTTCCCTGCACGCAAGGCACGCTCGATGAATCGCTTTTCCGCATTAAGCCACGGAAACGGGCCGGTATCGCCGACGGACATAGGGCCACCCATGACGACCGCACCGTCGACCGATTCGGGTTCCGGAAGTCGTTCTCCGGCAAACAGGCGCGTTCTCGACAACATGAAACCATGGCCGATGAACCAGGGCTCAATTCCACCTAACCCTTCGAAGGGCACGTGCATCAGATAGTGAATCTTCATCGTGATCGTGCATTCATTTACGCGGAAGACAGGGGGGTATCAGGGGATCTGCCCACCCCGGGCTCTGAGGCATCCGGAGCGCCGCTCGAGGTACGCCGGCTACGAGTCAACAGCGGGCCTTGAACCGGCGAATCCATCATCGGACGGCATTCACGACCGAAAGTACCGGGCGCTAGCCGAGCTTCTCCTTGATCCTGGCCGCCTTGCCGGTCCGACCCCTCAGATAATACAGCTTGGCCCGGCGCACCTTGCCGCGGCGCTTCACGGTGATGCTCGCAAGCAGCGGACTGTGCGTTTGGAACACGCGCTCCACCCCTTCGCCATGGGAGATCTTGCGCACGGTGAACGAGGAATTCAGGCCCCGGTTCCGCTTGCCGATTACCACGCCTTCGAATGCCTGTAATCGCACACGGCCGCCTTCCGACACCTTCACCTGTACGACAACCGTGTCGCCCGACGTGAAGTCCGGAAGATCGGATTTCAGTTGTTCCGCTTCCAGCTCTTCAATGATGTTACCCATGATATTTATTTCCCTCGTACACTATTCAATCCTTGCAAACAGGCTCGTCGCCAATCCCCCGTTCGCCCAGATATTCGTCCAGCAGTGCCCTTTCGTTTTCGTCCAGACCCCGGCGCGCCAGCAACTCGGGTCGTCTGATGAAGGTGCGACCGAGCGACTGCTTCAATCGCCAGCGCCGGATCGCCTCGTGATCGCCACCCAACAGCACCTGCGGTACGGCGCGACCGTCGACCGAGGCCGGCCGGGAGTAATGAGGGCAATCGAGCAGACCATCCATAAACGAGTCTTGCCGCGCGGAGTCCGCATGTCCCAGCACTCCCGGCAGTAGGCGGGCCAACGCATCGACGACAACCATCGCCGCCAGTTCGCCACCACTCAACACATAGTCACCGATGGAACACTCCTCGTCGACCTCGGTTTCGATGAAGCGTTCGTCGACACCCTCGTAGCGGCCAGCCACCAGCAGCAGTCCCGGCAAACTGGCCCATTCGTTGATCTTGTCCTGGTTCAGCGGTTTGCCCTGCGGGCTCAGGAATACCGTTCGGGCATCCACGCATACCTGCCTCCGGACGGACCGCACGCAGGACCTCAGCGGTTCGACCGTCATCACCATTCCCGGACCGCCGCCAAACGGCCGGTCGTCCACGCTGCGATGGCGGTCCGTCGCATATTGCCTGGGATTGTGCGCTTTGACTGCGATCGATCCGCGCTGCACGGCGCGCGCCGTCACCCCGTAGCCAAGGACCTGGGCCACGAATTCGGGAAACAGGGTGACCACATCAACGCGCAATGTCAGTAATCGGCATCCCAGTCCACATGGATCGTACCCGAGTCCAGCTCGACCGACATGACCACCGAACCCTGCACCCAGGGAATCAGCCTTTCGCGTTCCCCCCGGACCACCAACACGTCATTGGCGCCTGTTTCCATCATGCCCTGAACCTCACCCAGCGACTCGCCCAGCCGGTTGACGACCTGCAGGCCGATCAGCTGATCCCAGTAGTACTCTCCTTCCGGGGGCGTAAAAAGCTGATCGCGGTCGATCGCGATTTCCAGTCCCACCAGCCTCGCTGCCCGATCCCGATCGTCGATCCCGGCCAGTCGGGCGACCACGGTCCGGCCCTGCGGCCGTCCGGAGAGCACCTGGTAGCGACGCCACCCGTCATTTTGGCGCAGCAACCAGTGACCATAGTGTGTAATGCCGTCCCTTGGCTGGGTGTAGGAATGAACCTTGACCCAGCCCCCGACACCGAACAGGCCGGAAACCCGGCCCAGGACCAGCGGTTCGATCGGCAACCCGGGACCCTTCAGCCTGCCTTTCGCTGCTCCCGAATCAGCGTATCGACCCGGTCGGACGTGCCGGCCCCGACAGATAGCCAGTGGTCCACACGGGCCAGGTCGATGTTCAGTTTGACCTCCTTTCCACGGGCCCCGGGATTGAAGAACCCGATGCGCTCGATGTATCCACTGTCACGCCGCTTTCGGGAATCCGTGACAACGATGTGATAAAAGGGCCGCCTCTTGGCGCCGGCCCGGGAAAGACGCATTGTTACCATTTGTTCCGCTTCCAATGTTGGGAATGACATGGCCCACGAACCCGGAAGGCCCTGACCAAAACGCGCGATTCTATCCTAAATTGGAGAAATGTGAAGGGAAAACCGGTCCGGGCGGTGCGGGTCACTCGCACCGCCCGGACCGAATAACCGGCTTCCGGTCCCTTGCAGGAACAACAGGACCTGTCCCGCTCAGCCGAACGGCATGCCCGGCGGCATTCCCCCCTTCATTCCCCTCATCATGCGGTTCATACCGCCTTTTGAGAATCTTTTCATCATCTTGCGCATCTGGGTGTGCTGCTTGAGCAAACGGTTCACGTCCTGGACGCGTGTTCCCGAACCACTCGCAATCCGCCGCTTTCGCGACCCCTTGACGATCTCGGGAAAACGGCGTTCGCGGCGCGTCATCGAATCGACGATGGCGATCATCCTGCGAATCTCGCCGTCGTCCGCCTGATTCCTGACGGAGGCCGGCAGCGACGTCGCGCCCGGCAGTTTGTCCAGCAATCCGGCGACACCGCCCATACTGAGCATCTGCTCGAGTTGGGTCTTCAAGTCCTCCAGGCCGAAACCCTTGCCCGACTTGAGTTTCCTGGCAAGCTTCTCGGTCTCACGCTGATCGACCTTGCGCTGCGCCGCTTCGACGAGGCCCAGGACGTCTCCCATCCCAAGGATGCGCGAGGCGATACGATCCGGATGAAACGGTTCCAGCGCGACGGACTTCTCTCCGACACCGATGAACTTGACCGGTTTCCCCGTCACATGTCTGACCGACAGCGCCGCACCGCCCCTGGCATCACCGTCGGTCTTGGTCAGGATCACGCCGGTCAGCGGCAATGCGTCGTTGAAGGCCCGGGCGGAATTCGCCGCGTCCTGCCCCGTCATGCTGTCGACGACGAACAGGGTCTCGACGGGCTCGACCGCTGAATGGATCCGGGCAACCTCGTCCATCATCGCCGCGTCGATATGGAGTCGGCCGGCAGTATCCAGTATCAGCACGTCCGAGGCCCGGCTTCTCGCACTCTCCACGGCAGCCCTCGCTATCTCCACCGGATCCTGTCCGTGTTCGCTCGGATAGAATGCCGCGCCGACCTCGCCGGCAAGTCGCTCCAACTGCTGTATGGCCGCGGGACGGTAGACATCGCAGCTCGCGACCATCACCTGCTTTCCGGCATTCTCACGAAGCCAGCGCGCCAGTTTGCCGGCGGTCGTGGTCTTCCCCGCGCCCTGAAGGCCGGCCAGCATGACCACCGCGGGAGGCCGTGTCTGAAGATTCAGGCCCTCATTGGCCTCACCCATGACGCGCACCAGTTCGTCATTGACGATCTTGATCAGTGCCTGACCCGGCGTAAGACTGTGCAATACGTCCTGACCGCGGGCGCGCTCGCGAACCTCATCGATGAACGATCGGACGACCGGAAGCGCCACATCCGCCTCCAGCAAGGCCATGCGGACCTCCCGCAGGCTGTCTCTGATATTGTCCTCTGTGAGCCGTGCCTGCCCTTTGAGGTGCTTGACGGTGCCCGCAAGTCTTTCGCTCAGATTCTCGAACATCGTTTACCCTATTGCGCTTCCTGGAAAGTGCTGCATTATAGACGATTGGAGACCACGGGCACGGCACCTTGGCAAGCAGCCGAATTGCGACTCGGGCGGGCCAGTAACGCGCAGAAACCTGCGGTTTCCAGTCGACCAGCACATTATTGAAGTTCCGATTCGAGCGCGAATGGCACTACTCGGGGGCCTGCAGTGGCCCTAGATCTCGAACACTTCCCCGCTGGTCAGGCGGTGGGCTCGCCGCCCGGTCAGACGCGCGTTGATCTCGGCGATGGTCTCGGATTCGGACCCCGGCTTGAGATGAGAGATACAGAGTCGGGGATCATGCCTCAGTTTGCCCAGGTCCCCCGCCAGCAACGAGGGGCAATAGTGGCGGGCCATTCTGCTCAATTCGCGTCCACTCTCGGGATAGGCGCACTCCACGACGAGCAGGTCTAGAAGTTCACGGGCATTGAGGGTATCCCACAGTGCATCATTGGTCGTCGTGTCGCCGCTGAATGACATCGCCGAGCGGCCATTGGACACGTAGAATGCCTGCGTGGGGACGACATGGTTGACACGGATGGCCTCGATCACCAGGTCATTGACTCGGTGAGACTCGCCCGGAACTATCGGTTCGTAACGAAGCACTGGTTCCCTTCCTGCGGGCAACTGAAAAAAATCCGGCCAGACCTCCCAGTTGAATACATGGGTCCGCAGGGTCTGGTAGGTGGAGGGTTCGCAGTGGACTACCAGCGGCCGGTCCTGAAGCGTTTCGTACAGGGTATCGGCGAGTAGTGGCAGACTTGCGATATGGTCGAGATGCTGGTGGGTAATGAAGACGTGACGCAGCTCGCGCATTCGCTCGATGGATAAATAACCGACACCGCTCCCGCAGTCGACGAGTACATCTTCCCCCAACAGTAGCGAGGTTGTCAGCAAACCCTCGCCAATCCCCCCACTGCATCCCAGTATTTCAACGCGCATCGGTATTGCCGCTCTAGATGAGAATCAAGCTGCTGGACAACCGATGCTAGCACGCCGTAATTCGCAATACTGCAAGCCTGAAACTCGAATGCCACGAGCTGTGCGTTGCCTCACACGCGGCATTGTCGAGCGCGTCACATCCAGGGCATGAATGTTGCGGCTCGCGCCGTTGGCGTCGCCGCAGCGGTAACGCCGCCCCGCGCCTTTCGCCCCTGTCCGTAACAGGCTCGTCGGTAATGCCAATGGTGTGGTCCGCGCGGTTACACGTTAGAATCCGGCGTGAGGGCCTACGCATTATTTGATATCAATGGATGAATACGGGGCGATGGAGCACAGACCCAGACGAGGTGGCCGTTCGGGAATCCTGCACTGCGGCCGGCCGCTCCTGGGGGCCCTGCTCTTGTCCGTCCTCGCCGTATCCCATGCGGATACGGAAACGAATCTTCGCGTTGGTGTCTACGACAACCCGCCGCTGGTCATTCTCAATCAGGCCGGCAAGGTCGACGGGTTCGTTCCCGCGTTACTCAACGAGATCTCCCGTGAGCAAGGCTGGAGGCTCGAATATGTCCATTGCGACTTTCCCCGCTGCCTCAGCCTGCTGGACTCCGGCAATATCGACCTGGTCGTGCCGGTCGCGGAAAACGCTGAGCGCCTCAAGCGCTATCGATTCAACCGCAGCAACTTCATCATCAACTGGGGAAAAATCTACGCCCGCGAGGGCGTCGAGATCGAATCGATTCGCGACCTTGACGGGATGCGGGTTGCCGTGGTCAGCGACGATGCGCACTACACGAAACTGCGCGCACTGGCAGACGCCTTCGAGATCACCATCGACTTCCGGGATTTCTCCAGCTACGCCCAGGTGCTGGATTCGATCGCCCTAGGTCATGCGGACGCGGGCCTGGTGACCCGGTTGTTCTCTGGCCCCGAGAGCAGGATCGACGGTGTCGAGAAAACCTCAGTCATCTTCAACCCCGTCGGGCTCCGGATGGCGATGCCCGGGGACGACGCCCACGGGGCGGCAATTCGGTCTGCCGTCGACAGACGCCTGGGGGCCCTCAAGGCGGATCCGGACTCGGCCTATTACAGCTTGCTGGAGCAGTGGCTGGACGAAGACTCAGGGGGGGGGTTGCCGGATTGGGTGGGCTGGATACTGCTCGGAGTCATTGGCCTGGCCCTGGCCGCACTGACAATCTTTATGGCCTTCGAACTCGTCCTGCAACGCAGAACACGGGCACTCAGGTCCAGTATCGAGCAACGTGACCGCTCCGAGACAGAGGAACAGGCCCTGGGTATGTTGCTTCGTCTGTCCCTTGAGGGACACCCGCTGGAAATCTACCTGCAGCAATCCCTCGACAACCTGCTGCGCGCGATTCCCTGGCTGGGGGCGCTCCCCCAGGCAGGTATATTCCTGGCCGGGGAGACGCGAGAGGAACTGAGATTGGTCTCCAGCCACAACCTGGATCCAGAGATTCGACAGTTGTGCAGCACGGTGCCCTTCGGAGCGTGTCTGTGCGGACGCGCCGCCGCGGAAAACTGCACCCAGTTCGCGGACTGCGTGGACGATCGCCACGTCACGCGGTACCCGGGAATGCCCCCACACGGGCACTACAACGTCCCCGTCATGGCCGACAATCGCGTGCTGGGCGTCATGGTCTTCTATCTGCCCCACGGACACCCCTATTCCACCCACGAAAAGGCCTTTCTCGAGCAGGTCGCGGATGCCCTCAGCATGGGGATCCGCCAACGACGCGATGCCAAAGCCATCGAACGACTGGCGTACTTCGACCCGCTGACCGGTCTGGCCAACCGCCGTCTGTTACTTGACCGGCTTCAACACGACATGCGACTCGCGGCAAGGTATTCAAAAAGCGGCGCCGTACTGTTCTTCGACCTCGATCGTTTCAAGACCCTGAACGACGCCCTGGGACACGCGGTCGGAGATGAGCTGCTGCGGCAGACCGGTCGGCGTCTGGTCAGGGCCCTGAGGGCCGAGGACAGCGTGGCCCGCATCGGCGGAGACGAGTTCGTCGTCGCGCTGCCGGAACTCGGTGGCGTCCACGGAGATCCGGGCGCCGATGTGCGCGCCGTCGCCGAGAAACTTCGCCGGGTATTGGCCGAGCCCTTCGAGCTCGACGGGCACCGTTACCAGATCACAGCCAGCATCGGGATCGCGATGTTCCCCGAAGACACCGGCCACGCCGAGGATATCCTGCGCAACGCCGATGCCGCCATGTACAAGGCGAAGCACGCGGGCGGCAACGGGATGCGGTTCTTCGAACCGGAAATGCAGAAGGAGACGGACCACCGTCTTTCGCTGGAGAGCCAGATACGCGCTGCCCTCGAGCACGACCAGCTTTCTCTGGCCTACCAGCCCCTGGTGCAGTCATCCGGCCGCATCATTGGCGCGGAGGTGCTGCTCCGCTGGGACCATCCGACCCGGGGAGCGTTATCGCCGGCCAGCTTCGTCTCGGTTGCCGAGGAAACGGGATTGATCCTCCAACTGGGCCAGTGGGTCATGCGCAGGGCCTGCTACCAGCTTAAACAGTGGATGGACGCCGGCGAGTGTTATCCGGCACTCCGTTCCCTGGCGATCAATGTCAGTCCTATCGAATTCCGTCAGAAGGGCTATGTCGATAGTATCGCCGCGATTATCGAGGAAACCGGGGTCGACTCGAGCCACGTCACGATCGAGATCATCGAAGACGCGCTTCTCGGCGATCTCGACGAGATTATCGGCAAGATGCGCCGGTTAAAGAGCTACGGACTGCACCTCTCGATCGACGACTTCGGCACCGGATACTCGTCGCTAACGTATCTCAAGCGGTTACCGCTGGACATCCTGAAGATCGATCGCTCCTTCGTCCGGGACATCTTGACGGATTCGCAGGACGCCGCCATCGTGGAAACCATCATCTCGATCACCGCACACCTGGGACTGGAGGCTGTGGCTGAGGGCGTCGAAACCGAGGAACAGTTCGATTTCCTCAAACAACGCGGTTGCCGCGTGTTTCAAGGTTACTACTTCGGCAAGCCGGTCTCGGCCGAGTCATTCATCGAGTTGACGTTCCGGGAGGGATCGGACTCGCTGAAGGAATCGAACGCTCCGGTAGACGACGGCAAACAACCCTCCAAGTAATCTTGCAGGCAGAAAGAACCCGGGTTGTGAGCTATTCCTCCAACTCCCCGCTTGGAGGAGGAGAAGCAAACTCATGCGCAATCATCGCCGCGCGGAAGAATTCGCGGTTCAGCCTGGCGATAAAGTCCCGTGGGATGGATTTCGGACAGACGGCGACGCATTCGTAGTGATTCCCGCAGTTTCCAAATCCCTCGGCGTCCATGGCCTCGACCATCGCGATGGCGCGGTGCGTCCGCTCGGGCTGCCCCTGGGGCAACGCGTTCAACTGCCCGAGCTTGGCCGCCACGAAGAGCATTGCCGAGGCATTCGGACAGGCGGCGACACAGGCGCCGCAACCAATACACGACGCGGCCAGGAACGCACGCTCCGCAAGCTGGTGCGCAACAGGCAGGGTATTCGCGTCGGGGGCCGATCCAGCGTTGACCGAGACGTATCCCCCTGCCTGCAACACCCTGTCCAGGGCCCCCCGATCGACGATCAGGTCCCGGATGATCGGGAAAGCGGCGGCGCGCCAGGGTTCGACGACAATTTCCTGGCCATCGCGAAAATGCCGCATGTAGAGCTGGCACGCCGTGGTCGCCGTACGGGGTCCGTGCGGGACCCCGTTGATGACCAGGGAACAGGCTCCGCAGATACCCTCCCGACAGTCGTGATCGAAGGCCACCGGCGCCTCGCGCTTGGTCGCCAGGTCCAGATTCAACAGATCGAGCATCTCAAGAAACGACATGCCGCCCTCGACCCCCTCCACCTCGTAATTGACCAGTCGACCGGCACCTTCGGACGATCGCTGCCGCCACACCCGCAGCCTGAGTCTCATTTGTAGCTCCGGGTCACCGCATGCACCGTCTCGAAAGAAAGGGGCTCACAGTGGCACACCGGATCGGTGTCCGCCCCGCGATATTCCCATGCGGCCACATGAGAAAATCGATCGTCGTTCCGAACCGCCTCGCCTTCAGCGGTCCGATGTTCCTCGCGGAAGTGCGCGCCACAGGACTCGTCCCGCGCCAGGGCGTCTTGACAGAGCAGTTCGGCGAACTCCAGAAAATCGGCCACCCGTCCGGCGCGTTCCAGCGATACATTGAGTTCTTCCCCGTTCCCGCAGACGCAGGCCTCACGCCAGAATGCCTCACGTAGATCGGGTATCAAGCACAGCGCCTCGCGCAATCCCTGTTCGTTCCGAGCCATACCGCAGCGGGACTCCATGATCTCGCCCAATTCCCTGTGGAAGCTGTCGACGGGTCGATTCCCACCGATGTCGAGCAGGGCCCGGGTACGCCCGACGGCGTCCGCCTCGACCCGGCGAAAGGGTTCGCAGGCGGGGTCCGGCAACCCCGGCCTCTCGACGGCCAGATAGTGACCCAGGGTCTGCGGCAGGATGAAATATCCGTCGGCCAGCCCCTGCATCAAGGCGCTCGCTCCCAGCCGGTTGGCGCCGTGGTCCGAGAAATTGGCCTCCCCGATAACGAACAGACCCGGGATGTTGCTCATCAGGTCATAGTCTACCCAGAGGCCACCCATGGTGTAGTGCGCTGCCGGATAGATCCGCATCGGGACCCGGTAGGGATCTTCCCCGGTGATGCGTTCGTACATGCTGAACAGGTTGCCATAACGCTGTTCGATCGCGGCCCGTCCCAGACGACCCAGGGCCTCGGAGAAATCCAGGTAGACCCCGCGTCCCGTCGGTCCGACACCGCGTCCTTCGTCGCAGACCTGCTTCGCTGCCCGGGACGCGAAATCTCGAGGTGTCAGGTTGCCGTAGGCTGGATACCGGCGCTCCAGATAGTGGTCGCGCTCGGCTTCGGGTATCTCGTTGGGTGCCCTCGTCTCCCCGGGATGCAGCGGCACCCAGATGCGGCCATCGTTTCGCAGGGATTCCGACATCAACGTCAACTTGGACTGGTTCGAGCCGCAGGCCGGGATGCAGGTAGGATGAATCTGGGTAAAGCACGGGTTCGCGAACAGTGCGCCGCTCCGGTAGGCGCGGTAGGTGGCGGTTACGTTGCAGCCCAGTGCATTGGTGGACAGGAAGTATACGTTGCTGTACCCGCCGGTCGCGAGCACCACCGCCTGACCGGAATGACGACCGATGGCACCGGTCACCAGATCCCGGGTCACGATACCCCGGGCATGACCTTCCAGCAGGACCAGATCGAGCATCTCGCAGCGGTTGTGGACACGGACCCGGCCGGCATGGATCTGTCGGTTCAGCGCCCCGTAGGCGCCTAGAAGCAATTGCTGCCCGGTCTGCCCGCGCGCGTAGAATGTCCTCGAGACCTGTGCACCACCGAAGGAGCGGTTGTCCAGCAGCCCGCCGTACTCGCGTGCGAAGGGGATCCCCTGCGCCACACAATGATCGATGATGCGGTTGCTGACCTCGGCCAGCCGGTAGACGTTCGCCTCCCGCGCACGAAAATCGCCTCCCTTGACCGTGTCATGAAATAAGCGGTAGACGCTGTCCCCGTCATTCTGGTAGTTCTTGGCGGCATTGATACCGCCCTGCGCGGCGACCGAGTGCGCACGCCTGGGACTGTCGTGGAAGGTGAAGCATTCCACCTCATAGCCGAGTTCGGCCAACGTGGCTGCCGCCGACGCCCCCGCGAGCCCCGTCCCCACCACAAGTATCCGGTATTTTCGCCGGTTTGCCGGGCTCACCAGCTTGAGTTCATCCTGGCGATGGCTCCACTTGTCCTTCAGTGCACCATCCGGTATCCCTGCATCAAGGGACGGACTCATCGCACTGGCACTACAGGTATGTCCAGCCAACCGAGTTGCGCCGCCAGTGGCATGGACAGGAACCCGGAAACCACCAAGGCGCTGAATACGCCGGTACCGATGTCGGTCGCGCGCCGCCAGGCATTGTGTCCGAATCCGAGCGTATACAACATGCTGCGCACGGCATGCCACAGATGCAGTCCGACCAGCGACACGGCGGTGGCGTAGATCGCCGCCAGCCAGGGATTCGACAGTCCGAGTACGAGACGGGAATAGATGTCCGGCCGGCCGGCCCCGTCGAGCAGTCCGGCGTATTGCGGCTGAACGACACCGATCGTGAGGTGCAGCAGGTGGTAGATGACGAAGGCCAGGACGATCAGCCCGCTGAGGAGCATGTGACGGGCGGCGAAACCGGTCTCAACGGGAACCCGTGTCGCATAACGACGTGGCCTCGCTGCACGGTTCTCGCGATGAAGCCTTATACCCGTGTAGACATGCAAGGCGAACACCGTGAGAATCGCCAGACGAATCCCCCACACCAGGGGATGTCCCTGAAGCCAGGCGGCGTAGTCGTTGATCGCCTCCTGCCCCTGGAAGACCTTCAGGTTGCCGATCATGTGGCCGGTCACGAACCCGACCAGTACGAGGCCGCTGATCGCCATCATCAGTTTGCTGCCGATCGAGGTACGAAACAGGCGCAGCAGTCGGTACATTGAGGAGTCCGGAATCGTGTAAGCGTCCACCGGCCCGGGGTGTGGTGCCCCTGTGGACTGAACGCACGCGGTATGTAACGCTAACATGATACCCACAATCACGGTAGCGGTAGCCGAACGGGTTTTCGCGCGTCGCGTCACCGCAATTCGAACACCCGAACCCTTACGGTCACCCAACCCCGGGTATGCGCCACGTTTCAGTCGCGATTCCTTGCGATCGGGGCCCGATTCACCGACAGTAGTGCGTAACAAGAAACGAACGCATACGCCGATATGACCATCGCCATCACCCTGATCACCGCAATCCTCTACCTGTCATCGGCGGCCACCCTGCTACTACGTCTGCGCAGGGTGGCCAGGGGCGAGACCACGGGCAAGGGTGTCGCATTGTGGTTGTGGGCGGCGGCGATCACCCTGCACGCCTTTGTCCTCTATGATCACATCGTGTTGCCTAAGGGGCTGGACCTGAATTTCTCCAACGCGACCTCGCTGGTTGCACTTACCCTATCGTGCGTGCTGCTGCTTGGTACGCTGATTCGCCCCGTAGAAAACCTTGCCATCGCCGTGCTGCCGTTCTCCGCCTTCAGTGTCATCCTGATCCAGTTTGTCCCGGAGGGCGCCACGATCATCAGTACGGACAAACCCTCGGCCCAGGTCCACGTCCTGGTGTCGCTACTGGCCTATAGCGTGCTGACGCTCTCCGCGCTTCAGGCGGTCCTGCTGGCGATCCAGGACCGTCATATCCACAATCATCGCCCAGGGGGCATTATTCGCGCGCTTCCACCGCTGCAATTGATGGAGCAACTGCTGTTCGGACTGATCGGACTGGGAGTGGTGCTGCTCAGCATTTCCCTGGCAACCGGATTTCTCTATCTGGAGGACATTTTCGCCCAGCATCTCGTCCACAAGACCGTCCTGTCCATACTAGCGTGGATGGTCTTCGTGGTCCTGCTCATCGGGCGCTGGCGTCTCGGCTGGCGGGGCCGCACCGCGATCCGGTGGACACTGGGGGGATTCGTTGTGCTGATGCTGGCCTATTTCGGCAGCAAGTTCGTGCTCGAACTGGTCCTGAAGCGAACGGTCTGACCCCCCGCCCCCCGCTTGACACCCGTTATCGTGTCACCGTGTAATGGGGACACTTACATGACCCGAGCACCCACTTGGATACCCTGCCCGTCAGTGCGCTGTTCCTCGCCCTGATCGTACTTTTCCTGCTTTCGGCGTTCTTCTCTGGGTCCGAAACGGCGTTGATCGCGCTGAACCGTTACCGGTTACGCCACCTGGCACGGACCGGACACGGGGGCGCCATCAGGGCGCAGCAACTGCTCGAGAAACCCGACCGCCTGATCACGCTGATCCTCCTGGGCAACAATTTCGTCAACATTGTCATTACCCAAATCGCAACCTATCTCGGCTATCGGCTGTACGGAGACGCCGGCATCGCCATCGCAACCGGAGCACTCACGCTGACATTGCTGATCTTCGCCGAGATCACGCCGAAGACGCTTGCCGCCGTACATTCGGAGAAGGTCGCCTTCCCGGCCGCGTGGGTGTACACCCCACTGTCCCGTGCCCTCGCTCCGGTCGTGTGGTTGCTGACCCGGGTATCAAGGAACCTCATCAGGCTGTTCGGCGTCGCCCCGGACAGCGAACAAGATCATACCCTCTCGCGCGAGGAACTCCGGTTGGTCGTTTCCGAAGCGGGGGGAATGATCCCAAGGGAACATCGCAAGATGCTGGTCGGCATCCTGGACCTGGAAAAGGCGATCGTCCAGGACATCATGGTGCCGCGCAACGAGATCACCGGAATCGACCTGGATGACGACTGGAAACAGGTACTGACGGAACTGCATGACGGCCATTTCAGCCGAATTCCCGTCTACCGGGGCAGCATCGACAACGTGGAGGGATTTCTTCGCGTCCGCAAGATCCTGCCGCTGCTGTCTCGGGACGAACTGACGCCCGAGGCACTGGTCAGCGCGATCAGGGAACCACACTTTATCCCGGAGGGTACGAGTCTTGCCCGGCAGTTGCTCAATTTCCGCAAGGGAAGACAACGTTCAGGGCTGGTCGTGGACGAATACGGCGATATTCAGGGGCTTGTCACCCTGGAGGACCTGCTGGAAGAGATCGTCGGCGAATTCACCAGCGACCCCAGCGCCTACGATAAGGACATCCTCCCGCAGGACGACGGCAGCTATATCGTGGATGGCGGCACGCACATCCGAGATCTCAACCGCAGCCTGGGATGGCGTCTCCCGGAGAGCGGGCCGCGCACGATCAACGGACTGGTCCTCGAGCACATGGAGTTCATCCCGGAACCGGGCACCAGCCTGATGATCGACGGATATCCCGTGGAGGTGGTCCAGACAAAGGCCAACGCGGTGAAGACCGTCCGTGTACGACCCATATGGCGCCGGAGCGCGGATTCCGGAAACGCACCGCGATGAGCGACCCAATCTGTCGAAATCGAACCGGCCCGGGGTTTGCGATCGTCTCCACGCGGCTGGGCCGATGACAGCGCCGGCCGACACGACGCGTAACTGAACACACCGTGGCCAGAACCAGGGCAGCCTATCAGTGTCGCGCGTGCGGGGCGTCGCACACCAAGTGGTCGGGGCAGTGTACCGACTGTGGCGAATGGAATGTCATCGAGGAGATCGCACCGGCACCGAAAAACCGGCGGGGCGGCTGGACCGGGACCGGGGGGACCGGCGCGGTGGCGCTGTCGACCGTCAGTACCGCGGAGAAGCCCCGTGAGTCGAGTCAGATCAAGGAACTCGATCGGGTACTCGGCGGTGGTATCGTCGAAGGCTCAGTGATCCTGATTGGCGGCGACCCCGGGATCGGCAAATCCACCCTGCTGCTGCAGATGCTGGCCACGGTCTCCCAGCCCGCAAACCTCTACGTTAGCGGCGAGGAATCGCCCCCGCAAATAGCCCTGCGATCCCGAAGGTTGGGCCTGCAGGCCCAGCATCTCAGGCTACTCACCGAAACCACAGTGGAGCGGATCGTCGACGTACTGGCCAGGGAGCGTACCCGGCTCGCGGTGATCGACTCGATCCAGACCCTGTTCTCGGGCGACCTCCAGTCCGCGCCCGGCTCCGTCGGCCAGGTGAGAGAATGCGCAGCCCAACTCGTGCGCTACGCCAAGACCAGCGGCACGACCATCTTCCTCGTCGGACACGTCACCAAAGAAGGGGCACTGGCCGGCCCCCGCGTGCTCGAGCACATGGTCGATACGGTGCTCTACTTCGAGGGAGACCCAGGGGGGCGCTACCGCGTCCTTCGCGCGGTCAAGAACCGGTTCGGCGCGATCAACGAACTCGGGGTGTTTGCGATGACCGAATCCGGACTCAAGGGTGTCGGCAACCCCTCCGCCATCTTCCTGTCCCGACACGAGACACCGGTATCCGGCAGTGTGATCGTCGTAACCCGCGAAGGGAGCCGACCCATGCTCGTGGAGATCCAGTCGCTGGTCGACGGGAGCCAACTCGCCAACCCGAGGCGGGTCTCCGTCGGCCTCGACCAGAACCGGCTCGGCATGCTGCTCGCCATCCTGCATCGCCACGGCGGCGTGCCGATGTTCGACCAGGACGTATTCGTCAACGTGGTGGGAGGTGTGCGCGTCACGGAGACCGCGGCGGACCTTGCCGTGGTGCTGGCCGCGCTGTCCAGCCACCGGGACAGGCCGCTGCCCGCTGACCTGGTCGTCTTTGGCGAACTCGGTCTGGCGGGAGAGATCCGCCCCGTCCCCAACGGACAGGAGCGGCTGGCCGAGGCCGAGACGCACGGGTTCCGGTACGCCCTGGTCCCGGCGGCAAACGCACCGAGGGGCGGGAACGGAAAGCTGAAGGTACTCCCTGCGCACCGACTTCGAGAAGCGATCGAGCACCTTGAGTCTCTGGGCTGATCGGGTCGGATCGGACCGCGGCTATCGCTCCAGCGCCGCCTCCGCCTCCCGACCCAGCCGGTTCAACTCCGCCTCCATCTGCTCCTGCATTGAACTGGTACCGCCCAGCTTGCCGGACCTTTCCACGTAACGGGGTCGGCCGATGGCGATCGCCACTCGGGTAAACGGCTTCGGGATCATGAAGCGGTCCCAGGAATCGAGATACCAGGCTCGCCGGGCAGCATAGCTCATCGGCACCAGCGGTGCACCGGACAACTGCGCCAGCATCACCGGACCGGGCTTGAACTTGTAAGTCGGGCCCTCGGATCCATCCGGGGTCAATACGGGGGAGATCCCGTCCCTCGAGAGACAGAGGTAAAGGTCGCGAATCGCCTGGGCCCCGGTGCGCTTCGCCGATCCTCGAATCGCGACCAGACCCAGCCGCTTCAGGATCATGGCCCCGAGTTCTCCGTCCTTCGAGGGACTGACCAGGTAACCGATTCTGAATTTGCCGGACAGCTTCCTGACCAGGTAGTACGCACAGAAAATGTGTCGCTGGTGCCAGTGGCAGGGGATGATGGCGCCTGCGCCGGAAGATAGCGCCTCGAGATATTCTTCACCCTCGATGTGCTGCACCCGGCAGACCAGCCAGAACAAGCGCAACAGCCACGCGACCAGCGGCGCGATGACCGGAAACAGGAGCCGTTTGTGCAGCGGCAACCCGAGGTCGGTCGTTGTCTCAGCCATGCTTTCGCCCTGCGGTCGCGAACCCTTTGGTCATCGTCGTATACTTGGATCCGTCATCGGCAGGTACGATCTGACCTGCTCCCCATCCCACACGCTCAATGACAGACTTCAGCACGCTGACACAGGCACTGACGAAGAAGGCCGAAGAGAGAGGCCGGATCACGCTACTGGCGGGCGCGGCGGAGACACGCGAAATCCCGTTCGACACGCTGTTCGGTCGGGCGCGCGCGATGCTGAACGCCCTGCAGGATCGCGGGCTGAAGCCAGGCAGCGAGCTGATTATACATGTCAACGACAACGAGCAGTTCCTCTACGCATTCTGGGCCGGCATCCTCGGCGGGGTCGTCCCCGTGCCCGTCGCACCCGGGATCAGTGACGAACACCGGTTTAAACTGATTCGCATCTACCGGTCGCTGACCGACCCGTGGCTATTCACCGACGCCGGGACCGTGAAACGACTTGAGTCCCTGGCAAACGAGGCAGGCGCGGAGAAGCTTCCGGAAGCGTGGAACCGACGCGTGGTCGATCCGGCTGCCGTGGACCTGTCCGGTGAACCGGGGCGCGTCTATCGTGCAGACGCTGCGGACACCGCCTTCATCCAGTTTTCGTCGGGGTCGACGAGTGAACCCAAGGGAGTCGTACTGAGTCACGGTAACATTCTCGCCAATATCCGCGCGATTGCCGCCGGGGCCCGCGTGCGCGCCGGGGACAGCGCGCTTAGCTGGATGCCGCTGACGCACGACATGGGACTGATCGGGTTTCACCTCACGCCTCTCGCCGCCGGAGTCGACCACTGCCTGATGCCCACCGACCTCTTTGTCCGGCACCCCCTGCTGTGGCTGGAAAAGTCCTCCGAGCTGGGGGTCAGCGTGACCTGCTCGCCCAACTTCGGACTCAAGCATCTGCTCAGGGCGCTCAGGAGGCATCCCCCGGAAACTCTCGACCTGCAGCGCATTCGCCTGATCGTCAATGGCGCCGAGCCCATCTCCGTCGACCTGTGCGAGGAATTCCTGGAGGCGCTTGCAGCATACGGCCTTAAACGATCCTGCATGTTTCCCGTCTACGGCCTCGCGGAGGCAAGCCTCGCGGTCACCTTTCCGGAAGCGGAAACCGGTATCACGACCGTCCGTGTCGAACGCGACAGCCTGCAGGACGTGAACGGTGTGCGAATCGGCACCATGGACGGTCCGGGGACGTTGTCGCTGGTCTGCACGGGGAGACCGGTTGCGGGCTGCGAGATACGCATCTCGGGCGCCTCCAACGAACCCCTGCCCGAACGCCGTGTCGGGCATATCCAGATTCGAGGAGCGAATGTAACGACGGGCTATTTCCGCAACGACGAGGCAAACCAGACCGCATTCACCCCGGACGGGTGGCTCGATACCGGCGACCTTGGATTCACGGCGGATTGCGGCCTGGTCGTTACCGGAAGATCCAAGGAAATCATCTTCGCCAACGGCCAGAACTACTATCCTCACGACCTCGAAGCCATCGTTGAACGTGACACCGGAATCGAGCTGGGCAGGATCGTGACGGCTGCGTGGCGCGCGGACGGGGCCGACAGCGATGAGTTGCTCGTCTTCCTGCTGCACAAGGGCAAGGTGGAGGAAATCACCGGTGTCGCCCGCGACATTCATGCCGCACTCAGTACGCACACGGGCCTCGAGACGCTGCACATCATCCCCGTGATCCGAATCCCGAAGACCACCAGCGGCAAGATACAGCGACACCTTCTGATCGACGCCTATCGAAATGGGGATTTCGACGAGGTCCTGGCCAGACTGGAGGCGCTCTCACTCGTGCCCAGGGCAGGATACGAGCAGGACCTGTCGGGTATTGAGGCCCAGCTCAAGGCGATCTGTGACGAGGTCCTGGAAGGACGCGAGGTGGCAATCGAGGACAACCTGTTCGATATCGGCACGAGTTCTCTAGAACTGGCCCGTATCCACGAAGGCATCGACGTAGCCTTTCCCGAGACCGTCGACGTGACCGACCTTTTCGATCATCCGTCGATCGCGAGCCTCTCGACGTTGCTCGAGGAACGGCTGGCGGGCTCGGAACAACCCGTCGGGGAATCCTGACGATTGATCCGGCGGATCAGCTTAGATCATTGACCAGCGAGTCCCGAACCGCCTCGGGCACCGCGTCTAGCTCGTAGCGGTATCGCGGGTGATCGACACCGACCCCTATCGGCGCTCCGTCCTGTGCCGCGGCCACCATCTCCGGGGTCAGCTCGAAACGCAGGAAATGAACCGAGGAGGTCTTCTCCTCGGTTTCGCGTTCCAGGTCCTCGTTGGCGATCGGATGGACCCTGTCCAGGGTGCCGACGCGGACCCAGGTAGCGGCCTCGAGTCCCTTGAGCAAGGCGAGTTGGCGCTGCCGCTCATGCTCGTCCTCAAACTCGATCATCAGTGTCGCCTTCCAGTTGGATCCGTCGGGAATCAACGGATTGTACGCGTCCAACTCTTCCAGGATGGCCTCACCCTCGTAGATGCGCTCGGCACGCAGCATCTCCTGGATCTGGTACTGCATCACCAACCGGTCCTCGAAATGGATCGTGACGTTGGGGCCAATGTGCACAAGCCGGGTTTTCTTGTGCGCCATGACCTGCTTGCGGAATTCGGGCCGGATCTCGGCATACTTCTCGAGGGAGTAGAGGTCCCCCCGCTTCAACTTGTCCATCAGAATCACTCCTTGTGCCCGTGCTCCAGCGACGCGATGGGAGCCTCGGTGAACAGGTAGTCCTTCAGCTCTTTATCCATGGTCGGATCGCGCCTCCTGATCCATTCCAGTACCATCGAAGCATGCTCCTTCTCCTCGTCACGATTGTGAGCGAGGATGGCCCGCAGTTCCTCGTCCCGACAGGCGTCGACCCTTTGGTTGTACCAGTCCACAGCCTCCAGTTCTTCCATCAACGAGACGATCGCACGATGCATGTCGCGCGTTTCGTCAGAGAGTTCGCCAATCGGTTCGTGATAGCCTTCGTTCGACATCCTTTTTCGCTCCTTAAAAGAATTAGTTCAGATCCCGTAGGCCTGTCGCAGCAGCGTCAGGGGATGTTCGGGCGCACTGTCATCCTTCAGACCGTTCTCGATCTGATGCCCGGCCATCGGGCAGTCGCTGGCGTAGTGGTCGGCCTCGGCCTTCTTCACACGAGTGACCACCGGACGGCAGATTCTCATCGATATCTCGTGATACTCCTGCTTGACGGCATAGGTCCCGTCGTGCCCCGAACAGCGTTCGATCACATCGAGTTCGGTTCCGGGTACGAGGTTGAACAGGTCCCGAGTCTTCAAACCGATCTTCTGGACTCGAAGATGGCAAGCAGCGTGATAAGCGACCTTGCCCAGCGGGTTCTTGAAGTCGGTATTCAGCTTGCCTTCGGCGTGACGGATCATCAGGTATTCGAACGGATCGAAGATGTGGTCGCGAACCCTGGCGACCTCCTCGTCGTCGGGGAACATCAGCGGGAGCTCCTGCTTGAACATCAATACACAGGACGGGACCGGCGCGACGATGTCCCAGCCTTCGTCGATCATGCCTGTCAGTACCGGGATGTTGGCGTCCTTTGCAGCCTCGACCGCCTCGAGGTCTCCCAGTTCCAGCTTCGGCATGCCGCAACACTGTTCCTTTTTCGCCAGCGTCACCTCGATCCCGTTGTGCGTAAACACACTGGCAAGGTCTTCGACGACCTGCGGTTCGTTCCGGTCTCCATAGCAGGTCGCGAAAAGGGCGACACGTCCCCGCGTCCTGCCGGCTGGCTCCGGGCTCGTGACTGGACTGCGCACGCCGGAAAGGCGCTTTCTGGCGGTCTTCGAATGATACTCGGGCAGAACGGCATCGGCATGAATACCAAGCGTCTTCTGCAGCAGCTTACGCGCTGCACCGTTGTGATTCGCGGCGTTGACCGCCTGGACCACGACCGGAATACCGGCGAGCCGACCGACGGTGTCCGTTGAGGTCAGGATTCTGTCGCGGCGCTTGACCTTTCCCTGCCTGTACTTGACCGCCTTGGCCCGAAGCATGAGGTGTGGGAAGTCGACGTTCCACTTGTGAGGCGGTACGTAGGGGCACTTGGTCAGGTAACAGAGATCGCAGAGATAACAGTGATCCACCACCTGCCAGTAGTCCTTCTTGTCGACCCCGTCGACCTCCATGGTGTCCGATTCATCGACGAGATCGAACAGTGTGGGGAACGAATTACACAGACTGACGCACCGCCGACATCCGTGGCAGATGTCGTAGACACGTTCCAGTTCCGAGAACAGCGATTCCTCGTCGTAGAACTCCGGGCCGCGCCAACCCAGCGGGTGCCGCGTGGGCGCCTCCAGGCTGCCTTCGCGCTGGCCTTCGGTAGCTGTCGCCATTTTCTTAACGCTCTCCTGGATCGGGTGTACGCTGGCCTACCGCCTCGGGACGATGGTGGGAATCTGCGCCGGTATGCATAAGGGAAGACGGGACCGGATCGTCGGCCCCGTACTTCTTCTCGTCCGGCTTCAGTCGCCGAGAGAATTCAGAGCCTTCTGGAATCGGTTGGCGTGAGAACGCTCGGCTTTCGCCAAGGTTTCGAACCAGTCGGCGATCTCGTCGAAACCTTCTTCACGCGCGCCCTTGGCCATGCCGGGATACATGTCGGTGTACTCGTGCGTTTCACCGGCAATCGCCGTCTTCAGGTTCTCGTCGGTCGGGCCGAAGGGCAGTCCAGTGGCGGGGTCGCCGCACTCCTCGAGATATTCCAGATGGCCGTGAGCGTGTCCGGTCTCGCCTTCGGCGGTGGAACGGAACACGGCCGCGACGTCGTTGTAGCCTTCGACATCGGCCTTGGATGCGAAATACAGATAGCGGCGGTTTGCCTGTGACTCACCAGCGAATGCGTCCTTGAGTGACTGCTCGGTCTTTGAGCCTTTCAGTGACATTGTCAGTTACCTCCAAAGGATGGAATGAAAATATTACCAGCGACATGATTTAGACTAATTCTAAATCTGAGTGGAACTGTAAGCCACGGCTGGTTTGTTGTCAACACGACGCGGCGATCCACGGGAAATGGCCTCGTGTTAAGGTTTCGCAGGGGACGAAACGGCAACCGCGGGAATTATATAGTGGCGCAGCAGAAGACACCGAAAAAATCGCCCTCCATGCCCCGAGGATTCGAGCAAAAACTCGATGCCCTCGAGAAACTGGTGGGACAACTCGAACAGGGGACGCTTTCCCTGGAGAACTCCCTCGAGTCCTTCGAGTACGGCATGCGCCTGGTGAAGGCCTGTGAAGCGGAATTGAAGACCGCCGAACAAAGGGTCAGGATCCTGAGCGACGACGGCGGCGAACGGGATTTCGACCCTTCCATCGCCACGGGCCCCGGGCGCGACGAATCCGTGAAACCCTGACCGTTACCTGACCGTTAGATGATAGACTAGCTCCTGCCCGCGACCCGTCCCGGCGCAGGTTCGAAAGATACGAGGGCACGGTCCCGACGCGGCCGGTTGCTGAAGGTTTAGGCGATTGCCGGAAAAGGGCATACCACATCGCGCCGGATTTTCGTTCGTCATCGAGGCGCGACAACAGGCGCATAGTCGAGCTATGTCGCTGTTGTCGCAACACGGAGGACGGACGAAAAGACAAACAGCATCGTATGTCATTATGACAGAAATCGCCTTAGGTTGTGGGCACCTGACGTCCCGGACCTGGCTCGACGCCTGGGTGTCGAAGGAGCGATCTCCGCCGGCACCGGTGGGATACCATGACACAACCCTCGAGGAGACCGGGTGAACCGGCTGAAAGTCACCGAGGCGCAGCTCAGCTCCCTCAGCCAGCGCGTGGAGACCGTCCTGGATCGCTGGGTCCCAAAGGAAAACATCCACCCGGCCCCGCTCCACGAGGCAATGCGTTACTCCGTTCTGAACGGCGGCAAACGCATCCGGCCGGCCTTGATCTACGCCACGGGCATAGCACTCGATATCCCGCTCGATTCCCTCGACGGGGCCGCTGCGGCTGTCGAACTGATCCACGCCTATTCGCTGATTCACGACGACTTGCCGGCCATGGACGACGACGACCTGCGCCGCGGAAAACCCACCTGCCACAAGGCCTACGGCGAGGCGTCCGCTATCCTGGCCGGCGATGCGATCCAGGCACTGGCCTTCTACATCGTTAGCGTGGATCCAAACGGCCCCGACTCTGCCGGCACCCGATTGAAGATGATTGAGGTGCTGGCCCGCGCCGCGGGATCGCGCGGCATGGCCGGCGGACAGGCCATCGATCTGGCATCGGTCGGTCAGACGCTCAACCTGAGCGAGCTCGAAGACATGCATATCCACAAGACCGGCGCGCTCATCCGCGCCAGCGTAATGCTGGCTGCATACGCGAGGCCCGGCATCAACGATGCAACACTGGAACGTCTGGACCACTTCTCCAAGTGCATCGGGCTCGCCTTTCAGATCCATGACGACGTGCTGGACGTGGAAGGGGACACCGAAACCCTGGGCAAACCCCAGGGATCGGACAGTGACCGGAACAAACCGACCTATCCGGCGATCCTGGGTCTATCGGATTCCAGAAAACGGGCTCAGGACCTCTACGGCGAAGCGATCGCCAGTCTGTCGGACCTGGGGGATTCGGCCTCCCTGCTGAAGGACATCGCCGCGTATATCGTAACGCGCCGGCGCTGAACCCGCTCGGAGCACTCTTCTCGGGCCGGGACCATCGCATCGCACGGTTCGGATCCGGATCACCCGCCATCCAGGAGCCTCATTCCCCACCCTTCCAGACCGCGCCCGGCGCCCGAACGAACAACGTCAAGGAATCGCCGTCGGTTACCGCCGCCACGGATGGCGGGTCCGCAAGCGAGCACAACACCGGCATTCAGTCTCCCCCTGAAAAGCTGGGAGTGACCGGAAAACGGCTTGCATGGACTCCAGTGGCGCTGGATAATCCGCCGATTAAGCGAAATATTATGAACGACGAGTATCCACTACTAGGGCGTATCGATTCGCCTGCCGACCTCCGCAGATTGCCGGCGCAGGACCTCCCGGCGCTCTGCGACGAGCTGCGCTCCTGTCTCCTGCATTCCGTCTCGGGTTGCGGTGGGCACTTCGCGGCCGGGCTGGGCACGATAGAACTGACGGTGGCCCTGCACTATGCCTTCGACACGCCATACGACAGGTTGGTATGGGACGTCGGACACCAGTCGTATCCTCACAAGATCCTGACCGGGCGGCGCGACCGGATATCTTCCATACGTCAGCAGGGCGGACTCGCCCCGTTCCCGACCCCCACAGAAAGTGAGTACGACACCTTCGGGGTCGGTCACTCCAGCACGTCTATCAGCGCCGCGCTGGGTATGGCCCTCGCGTTCAGGCACCGGGGCGAGAAACACAAGTGTGTCGCGGTCATCGGGGACGGCGCCATGACTGCCGGTATGGCGTTCGAGGCCCTCAATCACCTGGGCGATGTCTATGCCGACGTCCTGGTGGTTCTCAACGACAACGAAATGTCGATTTCGCCCAACGTCGGGGCAATGACAAACTACCTTACCCGACTGCTCTCCGGCAGGGTTTACTCCTCGATGCGCGAGGGGAGCAAGAAGATCCTCAAACAGATGCCCCCGATGTGGGAGCTGGCCAAGCGCACCGAGGAACACGTCAAGGGCATGATCGCCCCCGGAACGCTGTTCGAGGAACTCGGTGTGAACTATTTCGGTCCCGTCGACGGACACGACGTCATCGGCCTGGTTCAGACCCTCCGCAATCTGCGTTCCCACAAGGGCCCCCGGATGCTGCACACGGTGACGCGCAAGGGAAAGGGATACGAACCGGCCGAGGCGGATCCGGTTGGGTATCACGCGGTTCCCAGGTTCGACCCGAACGTGGGCGTGGTGGCGGACAAGAAACCTTCGAGTCCAACCTATACTAAGGTGTTCGGGGACTGGATCTGCGATATGGCTGCTGCGGACGATCGCCTGATCGGCATCACGCCCGCGATGCGTGAGGGGTCGGGTCTCGTGCGCTTCGACCAGGAATACCCACAACGCTATTTCGACGTCGGCATCGCCGAGCAGCACTCGGTCACGGTCGCGGCCGGAATGGCGCACGAGGGGGCCAAGCCCGTGGTCGCGATCTATTCGACGTTCCTGCAGCGGGCCTACGACCAGTTGATCCACGACATCGCGTTGCAGAACCTCCCGGTGCTGTTCGCCATCGACCGCGCCGGCGTCGTCGGACCCGACGGACCGACCCACGCCGGCAGCTTCGACCTGAGCTACCTGCGGTGCGTACCGAATATGATCGTCATGGCGCCGTCCGATGAGAACGAGTGCCGGCAGATGCTCTACACGGGATATCTGCAGAATGGCCCGGCGGCCGTCCGTTACCCGCGCGGGAAGGGCCCCGGTGCGATCGTGCAGAATGAAATGCAGTGCCTGCCCATCGGCAAGGGTGTACTGCGCCGGAGGGGGAAAGGCATCGCGATCCTGTCTTTCGGCAGCCCTCTGTCGGCGGCCCTGGGAGCGGCGGAGACGCTGCAGGCTACCGTTGCCGATATGCGCTTCGTCAAACCCCTGGACGAAGACCTGGTCTTGGAACTGGCCAGGACCCATGACCTGATCGTCACCGTGGAAGATAATGCGGTGGTCGGAGGTGCCGGCAGCGCGGTCAATGAATGTCTCGCCTGCAGCGCAGTGAAGACCCCCACCCTCAACCTGGGACTGCCCGACCGGTTCCTGGAGCATGGCTCGCGTGAACAACTGCTCGCCGAGGCGGGACTGGACGAGGCTGGCATCCTCCGTTCGATCTGCATGGTGTCGGACAAGCCAAATTGCAAGCCACTGCGTTCTCAAGTAATATCCTAGGGCTTTACTCAGTTATTCAACCCAACGGCATTTCCTACAGCCCCGCATCCATTCCCGGAGCGTAGCCAAGGGACAACCTGCCAACGGGCGTCCCCGGGGCGGAAACCACGCCGTTCAGAAAAGTAGTGGCCGAAGCATCCATGGGGCGTGTTCCGGGCATGATGGAGCAGTTCTCATACGATCATGAGCACCGTAGTCAAGAATATCGTCAACACCATTCCCGACATCCAGGCAATGCAGGATACGCGCCAGATACCGATCAACAAGGTCGGGATCAAGGACATCCTTCACCCCGTGCGCATTCAGGACCGCGCAGGCGAAGAGCAGCACACCATCGCGCGTTTCAACATGTACGTAAACCTGCCACACAACTTCAAGGGCACGCACATGTCGCGGTTCGTGGAGATCCTGAACAATCACGAGCGGGAAATCACGGTCAAGTCGTTCCGCGAGATGCTGAAGGAGATGACGGTGCGACTCGAGGCGGATTCCGGACACATCGAGATGTCCTTCCCGTACTTCGTGAACAAATCTGCCCCGGTTTCCGGTGTGCAGAGCCTGATGGATTACGACATCACCCTCATCGGAGAATTCGTCGACGGCGTGGCGCACACGCATATCAAGGCCGTCGTTCCAGTCACGAGCCTGTGTCCGTGTTCCAAGAAGATCTCGGACTATGGGGCCCATAACCAGCGTTCCCACGTGACCGTCAAGGTCAGGCTCCGCGATTTCGTCTGGATAGAAGACCTGATCGATCTCGTCGAGCAGGAGGCCTCCAGCGAACTCTATGGCCTGCTGAAACGCCCGGACGAAAAGTATGTCACGGAGCAGGCCTTCAACAACCCCAAGTTCGTCGAAGATCTGGTCCGGGATATGGCCGTGAGGCTGAACCTGGACGACCGGATCTCTGCCTATGTGGTGGAATCCGAGAACTTCGAATCCATCCACAACCACTCGGCATATGCGCTGATCGAAAGGGACAAGGATGCGGAAGCGGCCAGACAAACGGGCGAGACGGCCGAGCGATCCGAACCAGCGATAAGGTAAGCCCTGGGTTTACCTAGCTGCTAACCCTGTAGGACGCCATCAGGCGCTCGAGGATTTTCTCGGCCCCTTCCGGTTCCAGGGGCCTGGCGTCGTCACCACTGTCATGAGCGGTGATGCGGACCTCATCCCCGCTCTGCGTCAGGCGCACCTCATACAGTTCGTCCATCTTCAGGCCCGCGTCGCCACCGGTCAGTTTTTGCCAGAAGCTGCGTTTCTCTCTCAGATCCTCGGTATAGGTGAAATAATAGGTGCCGGCCGCACGGTCCTGCTGCTCCACGTAGAGACCCGCCCGGTCGAGCGCAACCCCGGTCAAGCGCCATACACTGTCGAACTTGTCGTCGACGACCAACACCGGAGTGTCTCCCTCGTTCACGATCCCGATGGATACCCCCGCGCCGGTGGCCGTGGCGACCGCTTCGTGCGCACGTTCCTCGTTGGTGCCGAGAAATACCATCAGGCGGGTCAGCATCTCGACATCGGCGCCCTGGTCAGGCGGGACCATTCCCCACTCCGGTGTCCGGTCGTCGTCCATCGAATCGGCGGTCAATTCGGCACGCTCGGAAGTGATGTAGATATCGGTCGTCGAGTCACCCCGCCGCTCGACGCGAGTCCGAAAACGCTCGCGCACGCCAACACTACCCGCCAGCACTCCGGTCACGCTCGACAGCACACCCTGGATACCGAACCCGGGCAAACTCTGCCGCTCGGCCACCCACTCGGTCTGCATTACCCCCAGGACTGGTTCGTTGCGCTCCAGATCGATTCCCTGCTCCCTCCAGAAATCCACCAGCTGCGGCCAGATGTCATCTGCCGGCGCCTGCACCTCCAGCCATCGGGTATTGCCGTCCCGCCCCACTGATATATTCTGAAAATCGGGGATCACGTCACTGCCGGCCTGCATGGCGCCCGCGACCCCGGCACCCGCCGCACCGCCCGTCGCGGCGGTCGCTGCGCTTTGCTTTCTCGCGCTGGCGCGGACGGTTTCTTCACCGGGGACGTTCATTCGCTCGCTCCAGCTCGGCTGGGTGAGGTCCGGAGGAATCTCGAGCTTCGCGACCGACCGGCTGTCCACGTATTCCTTGTTGGAGCGCCTGTCGAAGAACGAGCAGGCGGCAACCGATAGGCACACACCAAAAACCAAAATCCGGCACAGGTAGGACGGCAATTTTTTTTCCTGATCCATGGGTGTCACGCAACCAGCACGCCGGCCCGGCGCATGGACTCCACGAGACGCGGGTGGAACGCCTCGGAAAACGGTGTCAGCGGCAGACGGATACCCCGCGGGATGAGGCCCATCTCGGCCAGCGCCCATTTCACCGGAATCGGATTCGCCTCCAGGAACAGATCGCGGTGGAGTCCGGACAACGGTTCGTCCAGCGCCAGCGCCCGTTCCGAATCCCCCTGGATCGCGGCTTCGCACATCGCGTGCATCGCGTCCGGTGCCACATTGGCGGTCACGGAAATAACACCCTTGCCACCGTCCAGAATTATCTCGCGCGCGATGGCGTCATCACCGCTGAACACGTCGAGCCTGTCGCCGCATCGATCGGCGATCTCCCTTGCCCTGGCGGGATCCCCCGTTGCTTCCTTGATACCGACGATGTTGGACAACTCGCACAGGCGCTCGACGGTCTCGGGAACCATGTCGCAGGCCGTCCTGCCCGGTACGTTGTAGAGGATCTGCGGAATGGGAACCGCGTCCGCCACGGCCTTGAAGTGCAGGTACAGTCCTTCCTGGGTAGGCTTATTGTAGTAGGGGGTGACCAAAAGGCAGGCATCTGCACCGGCCTCCATCGCGCACTGGGTCAGTGCGATCGCCTCGGTGGTCGCGTTCGCGCCCGTTCCCGCGATGACAGGGATCCGGCCGGCGACCCGGTCGACGACTCGCCGGATGACGTTGCAGTGCTCGTCGTGGTCCAGCGTAGCGGACTCACCGGTGGTCCCGACGGGGACGATGCCGTCAGTGCCGTTCGCGACATGAAACTCGATCAGCTCATCAAGCGCCCTGTTATCGATCGCGCCGTCCCCTGACATGGGTGTCACCAGGGCGACGATGCTGCCGTGAAACATTGGCCTCTCCGAAAAAAATTCATGTCATGGTACTGTTGGGCGTATGGCTTGACAAGCAACCGGGAGGTGGTCGCCGGACAGCAATCCCCGACGCTACGGAAAGCTCGGGTTTCCGTTTATGGACACCCTGAATACTGGTAACCTTGCGATACCTGTGGCGCATCGGAATCGGGCATGGCGAACTATCTGGTCATTTCGGCAATCGGCGAGGATCGCGCGGGGACCGTGGAGAGGCTATCGGCCACGGTTACCGCGCACCGCTGCAACATAGAAGACAGCAGGATGTCCGTACTCGGCGGATCGTTCGCACTGATCCAGCTCGTATCCGGCCAGTGGAACAACCTGGCGAAACTGGAGAACGCGCTTGCTGCGCTCCAGGGGCCGCTCAACCTGACCATCGCCTCCAGGAATACCGAACAGCGCAAGTCCGAAGACCGGTTGATGCCGTACACCCTCGACGTGGTCACACTCGACCACCCGGGCATCGTCAACCAGGTCGCCGCATTCCTGGCGACCCGCGGTATCAATATCCAGGACATGGTGACCAGCACCTACCATGCGGCCCACACCGCCACCCCCATGCTGACGATCCGAATGACGGTCGAGGTGCCCTCCTCACTGCACATCGCTCAATTACGGGAGGAATTCATGGACCTTTGCGACGAAATGAACCTGGACGGCGTACTGGAACCGATCAAGGTTCCGTAATCCATGCGCGAGGCCGTTCGCTCGCGCCCGACGGGCCGGCAAACTAAGGCGCATCGACGGACATCGACTCGTGCGGCCATGACATTCGGTTATCGGGGTTGTCTCCCGGCCTGGCATGAGTGACGCTCCGTCAGGTCCTTCAAACGTCGCGGCTCGAGAATAAAGGCCGGCAAGGTGCTGCAGGAACCCGAATCCGTTTCGTCCCCTTCCGCCCGCACCTCTGCTCCAAATCCTCCCGTGAGACGACATGCCTGAAGACAAGACGACTGAAAACCGCCTCTTCGTGATCGACACGAACGTCCTGATGCACGACCCGATGGCGCTCTACCGGTTCAAGCGACACGATATCTATGTGCCGATGGTCGTGCTGGAGGAACTCGACAAGGCCAAGAAGGGGGTATCGGAGGTTGCGCGCAACGTGCGGCAGGCCAGCAGGATCATCGATCAGTTGATCGCTGGACGGGACCGTCAGGAAATCATGCAGGGCCTGCCGCTCAGTGAGATGGGCGAGATCTCGAGCGAAGCCAGCGGCAGACTCTTTCTGCAGACCCTCGAACAACCCGCGGAATTGCCGGACAGCCTGTCGGGAACGACACCCGACAACGCCATACTGGGTATCGCGCTGGCGCTCAGCGGTGACTCTCCAGACACGCGGGTGACCCTGGTGTCGAAGGACATTAACCTGCGGATCAAGGCCGCGGCACTGGGGATTCACGCCGAGGACTACTATAACGACCAGGTCCTGGAGGACGTGGACCTGCTGTACAGTGGCACCGCTGACCTGCCCGGGGATTTCTGGGAGACGCACGGCAAGGAGATGGTCTCCTGGAAAGAGGAGGGCCATACCTACTACCGAATCAAGGGACCGCTGGCGTCCAGCTGGACCCCGAACCTCTGCCTCAGCCTCGATGGACCGGAGCCCTTCAGGGCGATCGTACGCGAGGTCGCAACCGACCACGCCGTGATCGAATATGCCAATGATTACAGCGAATCCCGGCGTAGTGTCTGGGGGGTGACCGCTCTGAACCCGGAACAGAACTTCGCACTGAATCTGCTGCTCGACCCCGAGATCGACTTTGTCACCCTGGTTGGCGTCGCCGGCAGCGGCAAGACCCTCCTGGCGCTCGCGGCGGGCCTGGCACAGACGCTGGACGAGCCGAGATACCGTGAGATCATCATGACGCGCATCACCATACCCGTGGGCGAAGACATCGGCTTTCTCCCCGGGACGGAGGAGGAGAAGATGACCCCGTGGATGGGCGCCCTGATGGACAATCTCGAGGTATTGACCCAGAACGGCGAGGGCGGCGAGTGGGGACGGGCCGCCACCAACGATATCGTGATGAGCAAGGTCAAGATCCGCTCCGTCAATTTCATGCGTGGCCGCACCTTTCTGAATCGATACATCATCCTCGACGAGGCGCAGAACCTCACGCCCAAACAGATGAAGACCCTGATCACCCGCTCCGGCCCGGGAACCAAACTCGTATGTATCGGCAATATCGCCCAGATCGATACCCCCTACCTGACGGAGACAACCTCAGGTCTGACCTACGTCGTCGACCACTTCAAAGAATGGCCGCACGCGGGACATATCACGCTGCTGCGCGGTGAGCGATCGCGCCTGGCGGACTTCGCCACGGAGGCGCTCTGAGGCGGCCTCTGCCCGTCGCCTGGCTCGGTAGCCAAACCGACACACGGGTTCAATGAACCACTCGGGACTATTGATCCTGTCCCTGCTCCTGGTCACGGGAGTTGTGTTTCCCCTGTCGGCGAACACCGCGCCGTCGCTGCTTCTGGCGGATGACGAACGAATATCCGGCGCGATCTGGTATGCCATTTTCCGGCAATCGCCTAAGAGCGTAGCCGTCCAGATCAGCTGCCAGTCTTTCTGTCGGTCTGCCCGCTGCCCGGACCCGCGGAGACCCGGTTGGAAACCTCAGCGACCTGCGGTGATGCGTTCTCCTTGGCTCGGTCGGGCCAGACGTTGATCACCGCGTGAATCAGGGTGGCCAGCGGAATCGCGAAAAACACCCCCCAGAATCCCCAGATCCCGCCGAACACCAGCACCGCCGTGATGATCGCGACGGGGTGAAGATTAACCACTTCCGAGAACAGGATGGGGACCAGGAGATTCCCGTCGATGAACTGAATCACGCCGTAGGCAACCAGGGTATAACCGAAATCCGAGGTAAACCCCCACTGGTAGTAGGCCACGACAGCGACGGGAAGCGTCACCACAGCCGCGCCGACATACGGCACGACGACGGAAATCCCGACCAGGAAGGACAGCAGCATCGCGAAGTCTAGACCGAGGACCATAAAGGTCACATAAGACACGCCCCAGATGATGACGATCTCGCCGATCTTGCCTCGGATGTAACTGGCGATCTTGCGGTTGACCTCGCCCCAGACAGCGACGGACAACCCGCGCTCCTCGGGCAGAAATCCGCCCGCCCAGTCGAGGATCTTCTGCTTGTCCTTCAGGAAAAAGAATACCAGCAGCGGGACCAGGATCAGATACACCATCAGCGTGATCAGGCCGATGACGGACGAGATCGAGGTCGACAACACGTACTGGCCCGCCTCCGACATCTCATTCCGCAACGCGCCGATCAGATTGACGACCTGGTCCTGCGAGATCACCTTCGGGTAGCTTTCGGGCAGTTCCATCAACAGTGCCTGCCCCTGGGAGATCATGTTCGGGACCTCCCTGAAGAACTGGGCGCTCTGCCTGAGCAACATTGGCAGGAGACCAAAAATCAGTGAAACGAGGAAGGTGAGAAACAGGGCGAACACCACACTGAGCGCGACAAAACGTGGCACCTTCAGACGCACGAACTGGTCGATAGCGCCGTCGAGGACGTAGGCAATGACGATAGCGAACAGCAGTGGCGCGAGGATGTCGCCCGCCAGCACGATGACGGCGAGCCCGCACAGGATGATGAACGCGAGGATGGCTACCTGCGGATCCGAGAAGTGCCGCTTGTACCAGTTTTTGAGGAGATCGATCACCCTCGCCGCTCCTTCCACGCATTGAAGTAACGGCGAAACAGTGTCTCGAGGTCATCGATCACTGCCGGGGCGGAGCGACCCTGTACGAGGTGCTGTGTCATCAGCGTGGATGTCTCGTTCAGCATCGACGACTTGTCGACCATCGGATAGGTGGCGGTCAGCCGTTTGATCGCCTTCACCACGGACTCCGTTGCCGGCCTGGCAATGTCGAGCGGTTCGTTCGGAGTCGAGTCGCCGCCGGCCTCCGACGCCCCATTGGCGGCTCGCTGTTGAAGAAACTCGACGAATGCGATCACCGTCTCGCGGTCCCCGCATGAGAGCCCGCCGAACATCCTCACGAGCTTACGGGTTTCACCGTCCCGAATGAGGGGACCGTCCATGGGCTGCATATTTCCAAGCATCTGGGGTGACCTGAAAGCGTTCTCCGGATGAGAACTTCCGACTACTGGCCGATTCTACTAGAAGGCGCGGGGCCCTGGGCAGGTGTCATTCCGGCGCAGCCTCAACGACACCCCGGCGGGGGACTGGCAGGTTAGCACCTGCATCCTGTGGCCTATCCCCGGGAGACAGACCGTTCCGGTGTTTCGGCGTCCGTATCGCGCTGACAGTACTGGCGCGCGTGATTCAGCAGCGCTTCCATGGCCTGATGCCTGAACTTCTGCCTCTGGCGTACGAACGAGAACTCCCGTTCGAGCGGCGGATCCAGATCCAGGGCCATCAGCGACCCGAGTGCGAGTTCCTTGGCGAGGGTCGCGCGTGACAGGATCGAGATTCCCATTCCCGCCTCGACCGCTCCCTTGATGGATTCGGGACTTCCCAGTTCCATACAGACCATGAGTTCGTTGCGTTTTACGCCGGACTGTTCCAGGTACTCCATGATGACGTCCCGTGTGCCGGACCCCTCCTCCCTGCAGATGAACGGATACTTCAGCAATTCCGCCATGGTCAGCGACTGGTGCTCGCTCAATGGATGCCCGGGCTTGACGACCACGACGAGATGGTCGACGCGGCAGACATCGACCAGGAGATTCTTGTTCGTGACCGGCGACTCCACGACGCCGAGATCGATCATGCTGTTCTCGACCATGGAGACGATGCCATCTGAATTGGACACCTTGAGGATGAGATTGAGTTTCGGATACTGTTCCTTGAAGTCCCTCAAGAGTGCGGGCAGCATGTACTCGGCAATGGTGGTGCTCGCCCCCAGGGTCAGCGCCCCGCTGACGTCCCCGGTAAGTTCCTTCACCGCACTCTCCATTTCCCCGTAGAGCTCGAAGATCTTCTCCGCGTACTCGCAAGCCTGTCGACCGGCCTCGGTCAGCGAAACGCGATTGTGGGTGCGGTCGAACAGACGTGTATTGAAGTGATCCTCGAGCTGCCTTACCTGAAAGGTAACCGCCGGCTGGGTCATGTGCAGCGTCTCCGCCGCCTTGGTGAAGCTCAACAGGCGGGCTACCGTGTAGAAGACCTGCAATCGTCGGTCGGCCATGGATTCCTCATAAAGACCACGTAGGGATAGATAAAAGCATTATATCACCGTTGAATATAACCTCGCGCCATCTCGATGTGGGCCCGGATCCCGTTCCGCGCCTTCAACAGATCGATGTATCGGGCCCGGGATTCTTGTATAGTTTCGCGACACTTGCTCCATCATGCGGGACTCGAATTGAACCGGATCGCTACATTTTTTGCCTTGGCATGCCTGCTGACTCCCCTGGCGGTCTCGGCGACGATGTACAAGTGGCGGGACGCATCAGGCCAGATTCACTACACCCAGACCCCGCCCCCCGATACCGAATCGGTGGAAATCACACCGGAAAAGCCGCCGCCAACCGCGGGACAACCGGATCCCCAGCTGCAGCAAGAGATGGGGGCTTTCCAGGATCGCCGCCTGGAAAGGATGGAATCGGACGCGAGCGCGGCGCGCGAACAGCACGAAGCGGAAACCCGGCAACAGAATTGCGAGCGCTCCCGGCAATCGCTGACCCAGCTCACCAGCCGCGGCCGGGTCAAGTTCAAGGAAGGCGACGAATACAGGACCCTGCCCGAGGAAGAGCGACAGGAACTCATCCGCGCGGCCGAGGAGAACGTCGCCAGGTATTGCGACTGATCCAGCGGCCGTCCCGTCGTTCGCGTTCACCACGGCGCGGTCCGGTTCCGCGACAGGTGACTCCACCACGCTGATCGTACCCAACTCAGAGACGAGATCCGAACCATGCCCCTGTTGAGCATAGAGACCAACCATCAGATCGACGAGAAGGCCATCCCGGGGCTCCTCGAAGCGGCCTCGCGCCTGACCTCGGAGCAACTGGGAAAATCCGAACGCTATGTGATGGTCCGCACCTCTCACAACCCGAACATGATCTTTGCCGGGAACGCGGAACCGCTGGCACTGCTGCGGCTGGCCAGCATCGGGCTGCCCGAGGAGGCGACCGCCGGGTTGTCGGCGGCCCTGTGCGAGTTGATCGAGCAGCGTCTCAATGTCCCCCGGACACGGATCTACATCGAATTCGTGGACGCCCCTCGCAGGATGTGGGGCTACGACGGCCGTACCTTCTGAGATCGCCGGAGGCCGCGACCCGACACACGGGTTCCGTCCGCGACACGGAGGCCCGAACGATCACCCGTCCGCAGGCGACGCGACACGGAAACCGTTAACACCCATGCGAACGTCCACTTTCCCTCTCTACACTGTGAAGGAAATACCGGCCGACGCCGAGATCGTCAGTCACAAGCTGATGCTGCGAGCCGGCATGATCCGCAAGCTGGCCTCCGGCCTCTACACCTGGCTTCCGCTCGGCCTACGGGTGTTGCGCAAGGTCGAGAACATTATCCGTGAGGAGATGAACCGAAGTGGTGCCATCGAGATCCTGATGCCATCTGTCCAGCCCTCCGAGCTTTGGCGGGAATCCAGGCGCTGGGAGATGTACGGTCCCGAGCTGCTGCGTTTGCACGACCGTCACGGCCGTGATTTCTGCTATGGTCCCACGCACGAGGAGGTCATCACCGACCTGGCCCGGCGCGAGATCCGCAGCTACAAGCAGTTGCCCGTCAACTTCTACCAGATCCAGACGAAGTTCCGTGACGAGGTGCGGCCACGATTCGGTGTGATGCGTGCCCGCGAATTCATCATGAAGGACGCCTATTCCTTTCATATGGACCAGGCGTCCCTCGCCGAGACCTACGAGGCGATGTACGCGACCTATAGCTGCATCTTCGACCGGCTCGGTCTGGAGTATCGGGCGGTACAGGCCGACACCGGTGCGATCGGTGGCAACACGTCGCATGAATTCCATGTCCTGGCCGATTCCGGCGAGGATGCCATCGCCTTCTCTTCTGAAGGCGGTTATGCGGCCAACGTCGAACTCGCCGCGGCCACGCCACCGGCGGGTGATCGTACGGCACCAGACGAGGAGCTGCGGGAAGTCGACACACCCGGTGCCCACACGATATCCGAGGTCAGCGAGTTTCTGGGGATCCCCGGATCGCGTTGCGTCAAGACGCTCGTCGTTCGGGGAGAGGGGGACAGGCTCGTCGCCCTGGTGCTTCGCGGAGATCACGAACTCAATCGCGTCAAGGCCGAAAGACTCGATGGCGTTGCCGCGCCACTCGAACTCGCCGACGAAACCGCCGTACTGGCCGCCTGCGGGTGCCGCCCCGGATCCATCGGTCCGGTCGGACTGGAGATTCCGATCTTCGTCGACCATGCCGCGGCCCAACTCGCGGATTTCGTCTGCGGCGCCAACCGGGATGGCGCGCACCTGACCGGCGTCAACTGGGGACGCGATCTGCCCGATATCGACAGCGTCGATCTGCGCAACGTCGTCGACGGCGATCCGAGCCCGGACGGACGGGGAACCCTGTCCATCGTCCGCGGCATCGAGGTCGGACACATCTTCCAGCTCGGCTCGAAATACAGCCAGGCCATGAATGCCACTGCCCTGGACGAGAGCGGACGCGCCGTCGAGATGATCATGGGTTGCTACGGCATCGGCGTCACGCGCATCGTCGCCGCGGCGATCGAGCAGAACCACGACGATCGCGGCATCGTCTGGCCCACGCCCGTCGCACCTTTCCAGGTCGCCCTGGCGCCGATCAACATGGGCCGCTCGCAACCAACCCGCCAGAAGGCCGAGTCCCTGTACGAGGATTTGCTCGCAGCCGGTATCGATACCCTGTTCGACGATCGCGACATCCGCCCGGGCGTCATGTTCGCCGACCTCGAACTGATCGGAATCCCGCACCGTGTCGTGCTGGGGGAACGGGGACTCGATTCAGACACAGCGGAATACAAGGGGCGCCGGGACGAGAAGCCACGAGATATCCCACTGGAGGAACTGCTGCCGTTCCTGAGGTCGGAACTCGTGGCGAACCGATCGGAGCCGATGTGAGGCCCAGTCGGACCTGGAGCCTGGCACGGGACTCAGCGAATGTCGAATCCGCGATGACCCTCGGGTTCGGCGGACATGCACACCACGGCGTCGACCCGCGCGTACCGCGGACCTTCCCACAACCAGGTCTTCAGCGCCTCGACGGCGCCCGCCCCACCCCTGGCATATACCTCCACGCTGCCGTCCGCTAGGTTCCTGGCATAACCCGACAAACCCAGCTTGCGCGCCTTATCTACGGTCGACGCCCGAAAGAATACGCCCTGGACCCGCCCCGTGACCCGGCACCGCACACAGACCGGCTGCGTGGTCCCACCCATCAACCGGACTCGCTGAACAGGACAAGGATTCGGAAACCCATCCGGATTCTTCCGTACAAGCGTTCGTTGCTATAATTCCGCGCGGGTGCCAGCGGCCGGGACAGGTCGCTGCACAGTGACGCGCTGCTGGCCCGGCAACATAGCGTTGCCGCGTCACGACCGTCAAGCCGCCCGATGCCTGAAGGAGAACGGCAACCGATGAATGAGTCCCGCCCCAGCGTCACCATGTACCACAATCCCCGTTGCTCGAAGTCGCGGCAGGCCCTGAATCTGCTGAAGGAGAGCGGGATCGAACCGGAGATCGTCGAATACCTGAAGACACCGCCGGACGCGGAGACGCTGCGCGAGGTCCTGCGGATGCTGGGCTTGCGGCCGCGCGAACTGATGCGGACCAAGGAGAAACGTTACAAGGAAATGAACCTGGCGGACATGAGCCTCTCCGAGGAGGACCTGATCGAAGCCATGGTCCAAAACCCGATCCTGATCGAGCGGCCGATCGTCATTCGAGGCAAACAGGCGGCACTGGGTAGGCCGCCGGAGCGTGTCCTGGAGATCGTGTAAACGATATGGGCGAGATCCTGGTTCTCTACTACAGCCGCTACGGTGCGACCGCCGAGATGGCGCGCCGGGTCGCCCGAGGTGTCGCGGAGATCCCGGGGATGGAGGCGAGACTGCGCACGGTCCCGCCAGTGTCGGCGGTTTGCGAGGCAACTGAAGACGAGATCCCTCGGCAAGGCCCTCCCTACGCGACGCTGGAAGACCTGATTTCATGCGCGGGGATCGCCCTGGGAAGCCCGACGCGATTTGGTAATATGGCGGCCCCGCTGAAGTATTTCCTTGACCAGACCAGCGCCCTGTGGCTGTCCGGCAAACTGTCCGGCAAACCCGCCGGAATGTTCACCTCGACCTCCAGCCTCCATGGCGGTCAGGAATCCACACTGCTCTCGATGATGCTGCCACTGCTGCACCACGGCATGCTGATCGTGGGACTTCCCTATACCGAGGCGGCGCTGCTGGAAACGGCTAGCGGCGGCACACCGTACGGACCGAGCCACCACGCCGGGATGAGAAGCGATCACCCACTCACCGATGACGAGAAGACGTTGTGTCTCGCGCTCGGACGTCGGCTGGCGGAAACGGCCCGCGACCTGGATTTCGCAAGAAGGAACTCGAGCGAATCGTGAACGCACGATCGATCGCTCGATGGGCGGCGCTGAGCGCCTACTTCGCCCTGCTCTCGATGATCCTCGCCTGGTACGCCTGGCTCTCACCACCCGGAAAGCTACCGACAGCGCTGGTTCTCATCTTGCTCGCACTACCGTTGCTGCTGCCACTGCGCGGCCTCCTGTACGCCCGTGTCTATACTCACCAGTGGACAATCTTCCTTGCCCTGTTCTATTTCCTGCTGGGCGCTGCCAGCGCGGCGGTTCCCGACGAGCGCGCGTTCGGGGTCGCGGTCATCCTCTCCAGTCTGTCGCTGTTCACCGCCTGCGTCGCATTCGTCAGGCTGTCGCGCCACTGAGTGCACATCGGGGCGACCTTTTGGATCGGACGGGCTCAGGATTCACCGGTCTCTGGCACGTCCCGATCCGACCGCCGGACGCCATGGCTTGATATCGAGCACCGGCGTGTCCACGAAGGCGTCGATCCCGTCGATCTCGATGAGATTGTCCTTCACTGACAGCTTATCGATGTCTCTCATTCCTCATGACCCCCGGGCCCTACAGTCCGAGGCGCGTCAACACCTGCCGTCGCCGGAATGGTCGAACGCGCAGGTATTTGAGAATCCGCTTCTCGACCGTATAAATCAAGGGTAATAGTCCAGCGGCGCTCACCAGCGCAGTGCAGCCCACTGCCGGACGATGCGCTCACTCAGGTCGTCCTGCAGGACCAGCGGGCAGGGTAGCAGCAGCGTCAGTGGTGTGGCAAACAGGATGCCGTACCCCATCGCCAACGCCATGGGGGCGGAGAACGGATCCGACCCGCCCAGCCCGTATGCCATCGGCAGCAAGCCCGCGACGGTCGTGAACGAGGTCAGGAGTATCGGGCGTAGACGGCTCGACGCCGCCTCGACGATCTGGGACGGCAGCGAGTTCTCCGGGTGCTGGCGCCGCAACCGGTTGAGCAGATTCACCAAAATCAGGGAATCGTTCACAACGATCCCGGTCAACCCGACCACGCCGAGCATGGCCAGGAAGCCCAGCGGCTGAACATGCACGGCGAAGGCGAAGATGACGCCCACCAGACCGAAAGGAATGGCGAACATGACCAATAGCGGCTGGACCATCGAGTCGAACAACAACAGCAGGATCAGGTAGATGCCGACCGCGGCGGCGACGAACGCAACGAACAGGCTCGCCATGGAGTCCAGTTCCCCGGCGGGCAGCGCCTGCACGAGCGCCTCGACCTCCGCCAGTTTCTCCTTGGTGTGTTCCAGCGATGAACCACTGGGCAGTTCGACGAGCATATAGAATTCGTCGGCGGACTGCGTGGGAAACAGAACGAAATCCATGTATCGCCCGGCATACCAGAACGCGATCACGAGCAGCGCGACGAAGATCGCCACCACGAGATAGCGCATTCTGAGGACAGCGTTTAGAAACCCCCGGTATGTCTCCCGGATTCCCTCGAACCAGTGCTCGCGTCTCCCTTCGGTCACCCCGACTATCTGACCGGCGCCGGCGATCAGGTGCGCGGGCATCAGGAACGTGACGTCGAACCACGAGATGGTGAGTGCGAGCACCACGACCAGCGGAATGACGTAGACAAAGTCCCCCAAGGTCCCGGACATGAAGAACATCGGCATGAAGGCCAGGACCGTTGTCAGGATCGTGGTCAGCACGGGCTGGAACACCGACCAGGTACCCTCTACCGCGGCATCGATCGGCGGCATGCCCTCCTCGCGATAGCGCCGTCAGCGGACTCCTTCTTGAAAACCAGAAACGAAATGGCCGGCTTTCCGTTCATCCGCGACAGGATCTTCGCCGGCTCGAACCCATCCCTCACGGCGGCGAGGTCCTGCACCCTGACCGTGGCCCCGCCCTCAGTGAGCTTGACGATCGCCTCCCCGGCATCCATTGGGTCGCTGAATTCCGACAGCGTGACGATGTTCTTCTCGCTGGTGTAGGACTCGAAGGAACCACCCGTGGCCCGGATGTTGCGGTTGCGGATGGCAGCGACGACGTCGCGTACCGGAATCCGGTATCGCTCCTCGGCGTCGCGGTCGATCCAGATGTGAACGATGGAGATGTTCTCCATGGAAAACGAGGTGTACTTGTCCAGTCCGTCGACCTCCTTCAGCTCCTCCTCGATCCTGTTGGTCACGTTGAGCTCCACATCTTCGGGAGACGCGCCGGGATAGCGCGTGGTCACCGTCATCTCGAGGAAGTCCACACTCGGGAAATTGTCGCGCTGGATGACGCTGAGGGAACTCAGACCGAGAAAGACGATGAGGAAGGTCAGTACGTTGGAGAGCGTGAGCCTGTCGGCGAAGAACCGGATCAGGGATTTCATGGCGTCTTCAGAAACCGGATACGTCGGGCCTCGTCGCCGCCCGCGACGGCCGTGCGTTCCGAACGCCCGGGAGGACACGCGGGACTACCGGGGAGGTGATGCGGGATCGCCATCGAACCGAGCCCTGCCAAACATGCCGGGATGAAGGTGGTCGTGCACGGGCAACACCGCCTCGATCACGAATTCGTGGGTGTCCGTGTCGGCCGATGGAATCAGGCGGTCTATCTTCGCCGGTAACTCGAGGTCACCCAGCGCCCCGATGGTCACGACGATCCGCTGCCCAACAGAGACATGCGGGATGTCCTTACTCTTTGACAGCGGTACGAAACCGGAGGGTATTCTGGTCTTCCAGAACCAGGAGTGCCTCCCCTGGCGCGGTGACCTGACCGATCTCAGCGTGACGCGCGACGATCACCCCGTCGAACGGTGCCTCGATCCTCGATTCGCGCAGTATCGCTTCGGCCTTCTCAATCAGCGCCCTCGCCCGGTCCACCCGTGCCTTCGCCGCGGCATGATTGAACGCAGCCTCGTCGGCCTGGTCGGCCGAGACCGATTTCTTCCTGAGCAACGTCTGGTAACGCCTGTCCAGCCCGGCCTTATACGCCAGACTGACGTTTTCCTGATCCAGGGCCGCCCTCGCCGAGGCAAGGTCCGCTGCGAGTTCCGCATCGTCGATCGCGATGAGCAGTTCCCCGGCCCTCACCGCCTCTCCCTCCTCGACGTTTACCGCGGCAATCCGGCCCACGATCTTCGCCGCCAGCGTCACGCGCCTTTCGGGAACGACGATTCCGGTGGAGGAACGGACGTCTGCCGCCGCGATCGCCTGACCGTTGACCGCTAACACGCACATCAAGATTGCCTGGACGAGAACCGGCAGCCGATGCCGACGCCCGTCGCCGGGCCCCCTGTTGAGATGGGAACACTTGATCATCGATCGATCCGAATTTCTCAAACCAAGAGAACAAGGGAAGCGTTTTACCAGAAAACCAATCGGCCGTAGACCTCGATTTCCACCACTGGACAGCCAATACCACCGCTCCCAGGATGGCGGGCAAGGTTATACTGCCGCGACGGCACCGAGTGCCGTCGGGACGGGCCCCTTCACCGGTCGTTCGGCATGTCCAACGAAAACGGCCCAGTCCCGGAACCGGGCTCGTTGGGCCGGCTTTCCCCCGCTGGGGTTGCCCTGCATCGACCCGCCGAACGCGGCCGGGGGCAGGATTCTCGATTGGCGCCGAGGTATGGGTGAATGTTGTGGAGATTCGTCTTGTCGCTGGCACTGGCCACCCCGGCCCTCAGCGCCGCGGAACCTATCCGGGTCGTGGTGAGCGTGCCGCCGCTGGAGTATCTCGTTGAACGTGTGGGAGGGCCGCGGGTCCAGGTTCAATCCATGGTGCAGCCCGGCTTCAGTCCGGCGACCTACGAGCCGACGCCGAAACAAGTCAAGAACCTCGCAGGCGCTGATCTCTACGTTCGTACCGGTGTCCCGTTCGAAAACGCCTGGCTGACGAGATTCCGCTCGGCGAATCCTGACATGGAAGTCCTCGATGCACGCGAGGGACTCGAGGTTCAGATAAGCGATAGGCACGGGAAACATGACGGGCACGATCCGCATGTCTGGACCAGTCCACCGCTCGCCGGTCACATGGCGAGAAACATACGGGACACGCTGATCTCACTCGCGCCCGGTAACGCGACGGCGTTCGAGGCCGGTTATGCGGCATTGAACGCGGAACTCGGTGCGCTGGACGTGGAGCTACGCAAAACGCTCTCCGACCTGCCAACCTCCCGATTCATGGTCTATCACCCCGCCTGGGGGCACTTTGCCGAACGGTACGGACTCACCCAGATCGCCATCGAGAAGGACGCAAAGGAGCCCAGCGCCAGGGCGCTGATTGCGCTGATCGACGAGGCGAAGCGCGACGGCATCACTGTTGTCTTCATCCAGCCACAGTTCGACCGCCGGCTGGCTGAACAGGTCGCCCGCGCCATTGGCGGGCATGTCGAGGTCCTGGATCCACTTTCCCCGGACTACATGGAGAATCTGCGCGAGGTCGCGCGACGGATCGCCGCGGCCGGCATCGCGCCGCCGCAGCGCTAGCGCCACGACCGACGCGTCGCGGTGCCATCCTCGGCGTCCGAGACTCGACTTCCCGACTCGGGCCATACAGGCAAGCGGATCACATTTCCCGACGAACGGGTATCATATATTAGTTTTTTCTTATATACTAATTATGTCTGAGACGTAACACAGAGGACTGAAAAATGGCACTCGACAGCTTCACGCTCTCCGCAATAGCCGTATCCATCGCCGCTTTGGTCACAGTCCTTGCGCTCTATGCAAGGTCAGTGCAACACAAATGCGATCCGGATGCCTAGAGCACTTAACCACTTAAAAACAACAAATTAAATACAACAACCGTATCGCCGAAACCAGGCAATACGGTTGCCTGTCCGCCCAGGGCTCCCCGCAGCCCCGCCGAAAGAGGAAATCGGCGGGTTTAACCCTTAGGCTGCCTGACGATCCTTGACGGACCGCCCTTCGCGTCCACCGTACGCAGTTCCACCGTCCGGCGCCAGACCCGGAGCAGATAGTCCATGACCTTCTCGGCGCTCTGCCGGTCCAGCCCGCGGCCGTCGGTCGCGTGCTCGTGCACCAATACGAGCGTCCCGTCCGCTCGCATTTCGGCGACATGTACCCTGGGTGCGCCAAAATTGAACTTCCCCGACAGGACGAACTCCCGTATCGCGTCGATATCGAACGCCTTTGCCCTGACCTCTCCGCTGCGCCTCGCCTCCCAGGTGAACAGATCGAGTTTCCGTGCGAGCGACTCTTCCAGGTGGTTACGAATGAAACCGAAGTCGTCGTTCTCGCGCATCACCTTGCGCGCCGCCTCCAAGCCGCCGCTCTCGACGATATCCTCCCAGATAAAGAATCCCAGGTGATAGGGATTGATCTTCAGCGAGACCTCCTGACCGGCCGCGTACGGCCTGACCACGTCAGAATGCGCCTTCACCGCCTCCAGATACATCTGCTGGGGCAGGAAATCCGCCTCGCGCAACAGACGCGCGTGCCAGTAGCTGGCCCAGCCCTCGTTCATGATCTGGCACGCGAAAACGGGATAGAAATAGAACGACTCCTCCCTCACGGCGAGGAAGACATCCCTCTCCCAGGGCTCCATCTCCGGGGCGTAGTTGGCCACGAACCAGAGCAGATCGTGTTCCGGATGCGGCGGGATCGGTGAACGCTTCGGCTCGGCAACACCACCCCGGGATCTCCCGCCGCCCGGCAGGCGATCGTATCGAGACCGGAAAGGCGAGGAGGCCGGTTCCGTCTTCTCCTCGACGTATTCCGGATAGGGCTGCCGTGTCAGATCGCGATCCACCGCGATGTACTGCTCCAGTGACAGTGCCGCATCCAGCACCGCTTCGACCCGATCGATGCCGTGGCGCTCGATCGCCCGGGAGATCTCGCGGGCATGGACGGCCGCCTGCTCTACGATGTGGTACCCGACGGATCGCTGTGCCGCCTCGAAGAGCAGGTTGTTGCGAGAGAAATCCGCATGACCCAGTACATGCGCGGCAACCAGCACGTTCTCAGCCACGCTGTTGTTGCGGGACAGATAGGCGCGGCCCGGATCTCCGGGAAACACGACCTCGAACAGGCGGGAATGCCCCATGCGGTGCTGCACGAACTGGTAGATATACCGCACACCGAACGACCAGTGCGGCATCCTCACCGGCAGGCCGTAGACCGCCACCTCCATCATGAAGCTGTCCGGGACCTGCTCGTAGTCGACCGGGAAATACACCAGACCACTCTCGCGAGCGAGGGCCTCGATCTTCGGCAGGTAATGTTCGAGCGTCCTCTCCATCACCGGCGCATTCCCTGATTCACCCCGATCTCGGCTTCGGCCGATTCGCTCTCGCGGCGGAAGAATTTCCGGATGGCGTTCCAGATATCCCGGTCCGCCGAGAGCGGGTAGGACGCAGCGCTCGCCCCTCGTGACGCCAGGGCACGAAACAGGTTCGCCGTTTCTGTCTGCATGGCGCGGCCGCCGGCCATCGTCTCGACGTACCCCATGAAGCTTGCCACGGCCGCCAGCGCCTCGAGCGCGCCAGCGGCGGGGCCGCGATCATGGGCGAAATTCTCTCCGTCCGAGGCGTAGAACAGATAGACGTTGTAGCGTGATGGATCGTAGCGCTCGGTCACGATGTCGAGCACCTTGCGAAACGCGGTCGATGCCACGGTGCCGCCCGAACCACGGACCTGGAAGAACTCCGCCTCGCTGAATTCCCAGGCTTGCACGGTGTGGGCCACGAACACCACCTCGACCTGGGCGTACTGCCTGCGCAGACCCTGAGTCACCCAGAAAAAGAAGGTCTTGGCGAGCCGGCGATCCCGCTCCGACATGCTGGAGGACACGTCCAGGGCGAAGAACACGACGGCCCGCGTCACCGGGCGACGGCGTCGCGTGAGCTGACGGAAGCGCAGGTCCTCATTGGAAAAGGGCGCCCCCCGGGGCTGCACCGCCCTGCGCTTCAGCGCCTCTTTCAAGGACCGCCTCCGATCCAGGCGCGAACGCGCCCCCCGACGGTCCCAGCCTTCACGCTCGAGTTGCTCATCGGCCAGGTTGCCCTCCCGGGGCCTCAGATTGGGCAGTTCCATCTCTTCCCAGAGCCAGTCGACGATGTCGTCGACCTTGAGTTCCAGGACGAACTCGAGCCCGCCCTCACCGCTGCCGCCGCGCCCCTTGCCGGCATCCCCATCTCCGCCCGCGTCGGCCGGTCGGAGTACGTCCCCCGCACCGACCTTGCCCTGCCCGGTCCCCGCGGTCGACTCCCCCGCCAGCAGCCGGAATCGGTAGTGTTCCAGGAAACGCACGGGGACACCGAGCCTGCGGTTACCGTCACCGCCGCCGATGTCGACCCGGGAGATCAGCTCCGGCAACTGTTCGCGTACGGCGGTGCGGACCTTCTCGTTGTGACGCAGCCAGTCACGCGCCCCTCGGGAGAAAAGGTCGTACCAGCGGCTCGAAGGCCGGTGAGTCGTGTTGGTGGTATCGGTCATTTCGAACTACCAGTTCCAGGCGAGGCGCCCACCCGGGCCTGCCCCGATCGAATGGGGCGCTCGCATGCTTACTCCTGCGACAGAAGCGTGGTGACGTAGTTCAGGGCCTCCCTGGCGCTGTGCGCGTCGTACCCGTACTCCAACACCAGACGTTCCTGAACGGCCGAGATCTTCTGTTGCGCCTCATCGTCCGGGCGCGCCGCCGACCCGACCAGACGCAGTACGTCGCGTCGCTCCTCGAACAGATACTGCTCGATGGCCTCGTGCAAACGCGAATGGCTGTCGAGCGTGAACTTCTCGCCCGCCTTGAACGCGACCATCGCCTTGCGCACGACCTCCTGGCGGAAGGAATGCTTGCCGGAATCCGAGATCCGGATCTTCTCCTCCACCGAGCGCAGAAACCGTTCGTCGGGCGGTCGGGTCTCCCCGGTGATCGGGTCCTCCACCTCGCGCTGGTCGAGTATGGCCTCCACCTCGTCGAGATACTTGTCGAGCAGTTCCTGGGCCTCTTCCTCGAAGGAGGCGAACAATGCCTTGTGAACGTCCTCCTTGACCCAGCGGTTATAGAAATCCTTGCGCGCCGCGACCAACAGGTCGATCCACTGCTGCTTCTGCCGCGTCTCCATACGGGCGTCCGAATCGATGGTGTCCTTCAGGGCCAGCAGCACCTCCATGCTCGTCAGGCTGCGGGCCTCGCTGCGTGTGATGGCGTTGGAGATCGCATTGATGACGAAACGCGGACTGACCCCCGTCATCCCCTCCTCCGGCGACTCGGTGCGAATGCGCTCGACCTCGCTCTCGGAGTAGCCCTCGACGTCCTCGCCGGCATAGAGCCTGACCTTCTTCGAGCGATC
>JAJDOJ010000201.1 GCA_022340215.1 Gammaproteobacteria bacterium | reverse complement strand
ATGCGCCTGTTGTCGCGTCTTGATGACGAACGATCCCGGCGCGGCGCTGTCCCTGCTTTGCTTGGGCACCGGTCTTGGGCTTCCTGCCCAAGCCGTTCACTGCTTCGCAGCTCACCCGGCGCGATCTGGTATGTCATTTTTCGGCAATCGCCTAAACGGTTCAATCAAAGGAGAAATCATGTCGATGCTAATTGGTGATAATCGGGTCGTGAGCATGCACTATAAACTCACTGGCGACGATGGCGCGGTGCTGGATAGCTCGGAGGGGTCAGATCCGCTGTCCTATCTGCATGGCGCGGGAAACATCATATCGGGACTGGAAAACGCGCTGGCGGGAAAAGTCGTGGGAGATTCGCTCAAGGTCAAGGTTGAACCCGCCGAGGGTTACGGTGAGTTCAATGCGGACCTGGTGCAGACCGTCCCGAGGCAGGCCTTTCAGGGGGTGGAGTCGATCGAGTCCGGGATGGCATTTCAGGCGCAGGCGCCGGATGGTTCCGTGCAGCAGGTTTTGGTGAAACATGTCGAAGGTGACGAAGTCACGATCGATGCAAACCATCCGCTGGCCGGCGTCGTGCTGCGTTTCGACGTTGAGATTGTGAGTGTGCGGGAGGCAACGGAGGAAGAGGTGGCCCACGGCCACGTCCATTAGGCGGCAGTTCCAAGAATGTGGTGATCCGGGCTGCAGCACCTTCGCCCCGGCGTATCCTGGAATCCGCGCTGGTGGAGGATCGATGGCGATTATAAGCTTCACGCCCAACCTGCTACGGCATGTCGAAATACCGTCCGTGCGGATCGCAGGCTCGACGGTGCGAAGGGTTCTGGAGGGGTATTTCCGGGAATACCCGCGCGTGCGCGGTTACGTCCTGGACGATCAGGGCGCCGTACGCAGGCATGTGGCGATCTTCTTGAATGGTGAGTTGATCCGCGACCGCGCCGGGTTGTCCGATGCGGTCGGCGGGAACGACGAGATCTTCGTGGCACAGGCCCTTTCCGGAGGCTGACATGAGCGACCGATTGCTGGTAGGGACCCGCAAGGGACTGTTTCGGATCGAGCGGTCCGGCGACGGCCGTTGGGAGATTGCCCGGACCTGGTTTGCTGGAGATCCGGTCTCGATGCTTCTGCCGGAGCCGGATGACCGGCGGATTCATGCCGCCCTCGATCTGGGGCACTTCGGCGTCAAGATGCAGCGGTCCGAAGATGCCGGCGAGACCTGGTCCGAGGTCTCGACGCCGGCCTTTCCCCCCAAACCCGAGGGCCTGGAGGACAAGGATCCCATGCGGGGACTCGACCTGCCCTGGAGTACGCAGATGATCTGGTCCCTGGAGGCGGGCGCCCGCAACGAGCTGTGGTGTGGCGTCATCCCGGGTGGATTGTTTCGCTCCGATGATGGTGGAGACAACTGGACACTGATGAGGTCATTGTGGGATGACCCCCGCCGCAGGAAATGGGTCGGTGGCGGCTTCGACTTCGCCGGGATTCATTCGATCCTCGTCGATCCGCGTGATTCTGCGCACGTGACGGTCGGTGTATCCGTCGGTGGTGTCTGGATGACACGGGATTCAGGGGGGAACTGGGAGCTGATCGGTAAGGGCCTGAGAAACGCCTACATGCCGCCGGAGATGGCGGATGACCCACTGCCGCAGGATCCTCACCGGATCGTGCAGTGCCCGGCCCACCCCGACCGCCTGTGGATGCAGCATCACAACGGGATCTTTCGAAGCGACGATGGCGGAGAGAACTGGCGTGAGCTCGGCGATGTTCCGCCCTCGAGCTTCGGTTTTGCCGTCGCCGTGCATCCGAGCGACCCGGACATCGCCTGGTTCGTACCGGCAAAAAAGGACGAGCAGCGCATCCCTGTGGATGCCAGGCTGGTGGTGACGCGCACCCGGGACGGCGGAGAGCACTTCGACGTCCTGACAAACGGGTTGCCGGACGAGCCTGCCTGGGACCTGGTGTATCGCCACGCCCTGGACGTCTCGGGCGACGGGAACCGGCTCGCGTTCGGAAGCACCACCGGGTCGCTGTGGGTCAGCGAGGACCAGGGGGATTCCTGGCAGGTGGTCAGCGAACACCTGCCGCCGGTGGCCTGCGTCCGGTTCGAGGCGTGACCGCTTCCAGGAGCGCCGGGCAGATCCGTGAAGCGAACCGGGGCGGGTTCGTAAATTCGTAAAGTAGAACTGGCAGGCGGACAAGCCCGTCAGGGAACCGATCACTCACTCCCTGGAGAAGCCGTCATGGTGTGTCGTGTCTGCGGATCGCTTCCGCCTCAGGGGTCTTCATGCTTACTTGGACCACAACCGGCGGTTGTTGTCTAGGGAATCTTGTGCTTCGCAAAGGGTCGATTTTCCGTCGGCTTGCGGATAGAATTCGCTCCCGCCCGATACACCCGGGGTCAGGATCGACGGCGCCTGTCGAGCAGGCGAGCAGGAACAACCAACAGGAGTACGATACATGATAAAGATCATCGCATTGGTCGGCAGCGGCCTGATCGCTGCTTCCAGCGCGGCATTTGCGGGCGGCGATGCCGCTGCCGGAAAGGCCAAGTCTGCAATCTGTGCAGGTTGCCACGGCGCCAACGGCGTCTCCGCCACCCCGATGTACCCGAACCTCGCAGGTCAGAAGGAGCAGTATCTGGCCACGGCTATCGGCGAGTACAAGAGCGGCGCCCGCAGTAATGCCACGATGAAGGGCATGGCCGCCGGGCTGACCGATGCCGATATTGCCAACCTCGCGGCCTACTTCGCGAGCCTGAGCTGCAAGTAGGGTTTCCGGGTCGTCGATACGACGGCCGGGAACGAAACCAGAAGGCCCGTATTGCGGGCCTTTTTGTTGGGTTCAGAGAAACCTTCCGCCCGCTCCCAACGCAAGCACGACAATCCCTATCAGCAGATTGACGCCTACGATCCAGCGAATCTGTGCGAGTTCCCGCCCGCCCGACGGCCAGTCCTGTGTCTCGACCGCGCGCCGCAACCTGCGGTAGGGGGCGAAGTAAGCATGGAAGTAAATGAACATCATCACGATGCCGAGTCCCAGCATCATGTGCACATAGGGCGGGGCCTGCCATCCTCCGAACCAGCTGAACATCATCCAGAAACCCGTAACGAGCAGGACCACCACCGCTCCCCAGACCCAGGGAAAGAAGCGGGAAAACGTGCCGGACCACAGCCGCAGTCGCATGGGTGGTTCCAAGATCGTCGCTGCGGCCGGCCGCAGCGCCATGTAGGCGAAGAACATGCCGCCAACCCAGACGACCGCGGAGAGGACGTGTAGTAACTGGGCGATAAATCGCAGAAGATGTTCTGTGGTCATGGGGGCTCCTTGCAGGGTCCCGGGGGAGATATTTACTGGGCGCTCCATTCTGGGGGATCCTGTTCCCGTTCACAACGCCGGGGATCCTAGCCGTAGGTGGACGTGGTGACCTAAGGGCTGCAAACAGGCCAACGATACGGTAAAGTCTCGGCTCTTTATGGTTTGCGGGCAAGAGGTTTTTCGTCATGGCTCAACCGGATTTCATCGCTCCGTCGATTCTCTCGGCCGACTTCGCTCGACTGGGCGACGAGGTCGACAAGGTACTCGCCGCGGGAGCGGACATCGTTCATTTCGACGTGATGGACAACCATTACGTCCCCAACCTGACCATCGGACCGCTGGTGTGCGAGGCCCTGCGCAAGCACGGTGTCGCCGCGCCGATCGACGTCCACCTGATGGTCAAGCCAGTGGACCGGATCATCCCGGACTTCGCCAAGGCCGGGGCCAGCTACATTACCTTTCACCCGGAGGCGAGCGAGCACGTCGACCGCAGCCTTCAGCTCGTCCGCGAAAGCGGTTGCAAGTCCGGACTGGTCTTCAACCCGGCCACGCCGCTGGAATATCTCGACTACGTGATGGACAAGATCGACATGATCCTGTTGATGTCGGTGAATCCCGGGTTCGGTGGGCAGAAGTTCATCCCGGCCACACTCGACAAGCTGCGCGAGGCCAGAGAGCGCATCGACAAGAGCGGATACGATATCCGCCTCGAGGTCGACGGCGGTGTCAAGGCCGACAACATCCGGGAGATCAAGGCGGCTGGCGCGGACACCTTCGTGGCGGGATCGGCGATCTTCGGTGCGGCCAGCGACAGCGACCCGAACCGCTACGATGGCGTCATTGCGTCGATGCGTGAGGAACTGGCTGCGGCGTAGCCTGAGGTGGGTGCGGTGCTGAAGGAACCGAAACTCGTCCTGATCGACGTCGACGGTACACTCGTTGACAGTGTCCCCGACCTGGCCTACTGCATCGACGCGCTGATGGACCGGCTCGGCCTGCCGGTTCGGGGAGAGGCCGCCGTTCGCAATTGGGTGGGCAACGGCGTCGAACGTCTGGTTAAGCGGGCGCTGGTCAACGACCTGGACGCCGAGCCGGACACGGCACTCTACGAGCAGGCCCTGCCGGTCTTTCTGGAACTCTATGCCGACAACACCTCCAAGCGCAGCCAGCTGTATCCCGGTGTTCGTGAGGGCCTCGATTTTCTTTCACAGGGGCCGTATCGGGTCGGCAGCGTGACCAACAAGGCCGCGCGGTTCACCGAGCCGCTACTGGAGCATCTCGGTATCGTCGACCGGTTCGAGATCGTTATCAGCGGTGACACCTTGCCCCGAAAGAAGCCCGATCCCCTGCCGCTCCTGCACGCCGCGAAGACGCTTGGCGTGGCGCCTGAGGACTCCCTGATGATCGGGGACTCCCAGAGCGACGTCAAAGCGGCACGCGCCGCCGGATTCCAGATCGTATGCATGAGTTACGGGTACAACCACGGCGAGGACATCCGGAACTATGATCCCGATGCGGTCGTCGACTCTATGGCCGAGTTGCCGTCACTCTTCGGTTCGTCCTCCCTTGTCCGTGAACAGGACCCCTCCGGGCATGTCTGACGCAGTGCTGCGTGTCCGCGCGACCGCCCCGCAAGGGTGCCTGGCGTGACACCGGAGCAACTGCACGAATTCGCCGAGGAGGGCTATACCTACGTACCGCTGGTCCGCGAGGTCCTGGCTGACCTCGAGACACCGCTCAGCGCCTACCTCAAGCTCGCCGAAGGGCCGTACTCTTACCTGTTCGAATCGGTGCACGGCGGGGAGAAATGGGGCCGCTACTCGATCATCGGCCTGCCCACACATGTGGTGATCAAGGTCAGCGGGCGAAACATCACCATCGAGCGAGACGGTGTCGTCGAGGAGGAATTCACAGAGGACGATCCGCTCGCGTGGATCGATTCGATCGCCCAACGGTACCGTGTGCCGGAGCAGGCGGTCCTGTCGCGTTTTTCCGGCGGCCTCGTCGGCTACTTCGGTTACGAGACGGTGCGATACATCGAGTCTCGTCTCGCCGGGCCGGAAAAGTCCGATCCCCTGGGTACGCCCGACATCCTGCTGATGGTGTCTGAGGAAGTCGTCGTCTTCGACAACGTCGCCGGCAGCCTGTATCTCGTCGTCCACGTCGATCCGCATGATCCCGAGGCGCTGCGGCGCGGAGATGCGCGACTCGACGAATTGGAGCGCAGGTTGCGGGATCGGACCCCGTCGTATTCGACCGGGTCGGATTCGAGGACCGTGCGGGAAGAGGATTTCGTCTCGGGATTCACGGAGGAGGGTTTCAAGGCGGCGGTGCGCAAGGCGCGCGAGTACATCATCGACGGCGACATCATGCAGGTGGTGCTTTCGCAGCGGTTGTCGGTGCCCTTCGGGGCGAGGCCGATCGACCTCTACCGCGCCTTGCGGCACATGAATCCCTCGCCGTACATGTATCTCCTGGACCTCGGAGATTTCCAGGTCGTCGGTTCTTCTCCCGAGATTCTCGTCAGGCTCGAGGACGGCGAGGTCACGGTACGGCCGATCGCGGGCACGCGTCCCCGCGGCAAGACCGAGGCGCGGGACAACGAACTGGAAGACGAGCTGCTTTCGGACCCCAAGGAACTCGCCGAGCACCTGATGCTCATCGACCTCGGAAGAAACGATGCTGGACGGGTCAGCGAGACCGGTACGGTGCGCGTCACGGAGAAGATGGTCGTCGAACGCTATTCTCACGTAATGCATATCGTCTCCAATGTCGTCGGCGAACTGCGCAAGGGACTGACCGCCATGGACGTACTGCGGGCGACCTTTCCTGCGGGTACCGTCTCGGGGGCGCCGAAGATCCGAGCGATGGAGATCATCGACGAGCTGGAACCGGTCAAGCGCGGGGTGTATTCAGGGGCCGTCGGATACCTGTCCTGGAACGGGAACCTCGACACCGCGATTGCGATCCGCACCGCGGTGATCAAGGACAGCACGCTCCACATCCAGGCCGGGGCGGGCATCGTCTACGACTCGGTGCCGGAGAACGAGTGGGACGAGACCATGAACAAGGCGCGCGCCGTGGTGCGCGCCGTCTCGCGCGCCGAAACCGGACTCGATCGCGGGGGTGAGCCGTCGTGATCCTGATGATCGACAACTACGACTCCTTCACCTACAACCTGGTGCAGTATCTGGGAGAACTCGGCGTCGAGGTGACGGTCGCGCGCAACGACCGGATTACCGTCAAGGAGATCGAGGCGCTCGCGCCGGAGCGCATCGTGATCTCGCCCGGGCCCTGTACGCCGAACGAGGCCGGCGTTTCGCTGGAGGTCGTGCGACGGTTCGGGGCGGAGCGGCCGATTCTGGGTGTGTGTCTCGGGCACCAGACCATCGGTCAGGCCTATGGGGGGCGTATCGTCCACGCGGGGGAGATCATGCATGGCAAGACCTCCATGATTCACCACGACGGGACCGATATCTTTTCGCAGTTCCGGATGCCATTCGAGGCGACGCGCTATCACTCCCTCGTGATCGACAAGAAATACCTCCCCGACAGTCTCGAGGTGACCGCCTGGATCGTTGACGAGCGTGGGCAGCGAGACGCGATCATGGGGGTGAAGCACCGCGATCACCCGGTTTACGGCGTACAGTTTCATCCCGAGTCGATTCTCACCGAGCACGGTCACGACCTGTTGCGGAATTTTCTGCGGATTCCCGCCGGGTAGAGACCCCGGCCGCCACACGCCGATTGCCCCGGCGAGGGCGCGGATACCTCGAGGATGGGAACGGACAATGGATCTCCAGCAAGCCATCACGGCGGTCGTCGAGAAACGTGACCTGAGCTCCGCTGAAATGACCTCGGTCATGAACACGATCATGCACGGCGAGGCCACGCCGGCCCAGATCGGCGGGTTTCTCGTCGGACTTCGCATGAAGGGCGAGACCGTGGACGAGATCGCCGCCGCGGTCGCGGTCATGCGGGCGTTGGCGACGAAGGTTCCCGTGGACGCGGAGCATCTGGTCGATACCTGCGGGACGGGCGGCGACGCCTCGGGTACCTTCAACATCTCCACGGCGAGCGCCTTCGTGGTTGCCGCGGCCGGCGGCAGGGTCGCCAAGCACGGCAACCGTTCTGTTTCCAGCCGGTCCGGGAGCGCCGACGTACTCGAGGCGGCAGGGGTGAACCTGGACCTCACGGCAGAGCAGGTGGCCGACTGTATCGAGACCGTGGGCGTGGGTTTTCTGTTTGCCCCCAGGCACCATGGGGCGATGCGTCATGCCATCGGTCCACGGCGGGAAATGGGTGTTCGCACCCTCTTCAACCTGCTGGGTCCACTCACCAATCCGGCCGGTGCGCCGAATCAGGTGCTCGGCGTGTTCGCCGAAGCGTGGCTGGAGCCGCTCGCCGAGGTTCTGTCGCGGCTCGGCAGCCGGCACGTGCTGGTAGTCCACGCCGAGGACGGGCTGGATGAGATCAGTATCGGGTCCGTTACGCAGGTCGCCGAACTGCAGGACGGTGAGGTGCGTCGTTTCGCAGTGAGTCCCGAAGACTTCTCCCTGACTCGGGCACCCCTCGATACCATCAAGGTGGCCTCCGCCGAGGAGAGCCTCGCCATGCTGAATGAAGCGCTGGCCGGCAAGGAGGGGCCCGCCCGGGATGTGGTCGCGTTGAACGCGGGGGCCGCGCTCTATGCTGCGGGTCTGGAGGATTCCCTCGCCCGGGGGGTCGAACGCGCCGTCGAGGTGCTCTCTGCCGGTGTGGCTCGGGAGACACTCGCCCGCCTGGTGGAAAAGACGCATTCATTTGCCGGGGAAACCCGCTGAACCTGTAAGCCCCGCGGCGAGTTAGGCGATTGCCGGAAAATGGCATACCTGATTGCGCCGGATTTTCGTTCGTCATCAAGGCGCGACATCAGGCGCATAGTCGAACTATGTAACGGCTGTCGCAACACAGAGGACGGACGAAAAGACCAGCAGGATGGTATGTCATTTGACAGAAATCGCCTTAGGGGACGACCTGCGCTGCGCGGCATCGTCCAGTCGCTCGGGAGATGAACGATGAGATGAACGATACCCCGGATATTCTTCGAAGGATCCTCGCACGCAAGGCAGAGGAGATCGCCGAGCGCACCCGGGACCTGCCGCTGGACGAGTTGCGGTCCCGTATCGAGAGTGCGCCCGTGGTGCGGCCGTTTCGGGCGACGCTGGAACGGCGTATTGCCGCCGGAGATACCGGTGTCATCGCCGAGATCAAGAAGGCCTCGCCGAGCAAGGGCGTGCTGCGCGAGTCATTCGATCCCGTGGCCATCGCCAGGCGCTATGAGGCGGGGGGGGCTGCCTGCCTCTCGGTGCTCACGGACAGAGACTTCTTTCAGGGCGGGGAAGACTATCTGGTCGCGGCGCGCGAGGCTTGTGGCCTTCCGGTGCTTCGCAAGGACTTTACCATCGATCCATACCAGGTCTACGAGGCCCGGGCTATCGGTGCGGACGCGGTACTGCTGATCGTCGCGGCGCTCGACGACACGACGCTTCGCGAGCTGTATCAACTCGCCCGCGAGCTGGATATGGACGCCCTGGTCGAGGTGCATGGCGACGAGGAACTGGACCGGGCGCTCGCGCTGGGTGCGGATCTGGTGGGCATCAATAATCGCGACCTGCGTACCTTCAAGACGCGTCTGAAAACGACGCTCGACCTCATGGAGCGTTTTCCGCGGGACTGCAGGCTGGTGACCGAAAGCGGGATTCACACCCGCGAAGAGGTCGAACGCCTCAAAGATAAAGGGGTTAAGGCCTACCTCGTGGGAGAGGCCTTCATGAGGGCGCCCGATCCCGGCGCGGCACTGCGCGACCTGTTCGGCTCCGGATAAGGGAGAATTCCGGTTACGCTGGGATCAGCGCGTCCCGAAGATGACGATCGTCTTTCCCTTGGCGTGAATCAGACCCTGGTCTTCCAGGACCTTCAATACCCTGCCCGCCATCTCCCGTGAGCAACCGACGATCTTGGCGATCTCCTGCCGGGTGATGCGGATCTGCATGCCGTCGGGGTGGGTCATCGCGTCCGGCTGTTTGGCGAGCTCCAGCAACTCGTGCGCGATGCGCCCGGCCACGTCCAGAAACGCCAGATTGATCACCTTGCGGCTGGTGCGCCGCAGACGCGAGGCAATCTGACCCGACAGCAGATACAGAATCTCGGGGTCCCGCTGTGTCAGCTCGCGGAACTTCGTATAGGTCATCTCCGCGATCTCGCTGCTGTCCCGCGCGATCACCATGGCACTGCGCTGATCGGCGTTGAACAGCCCCATCTCCCCGAAGAAGTCGCCCTTGTTGAGGTAGTCCAACACCAATTCGTGGCCTTCCTCATCCTCGATCAGCACTCGCACCGAACCCTGGGTGATATAGTAAAGCGTGTCCGGTGTGTCACCCTCGTGGATGATCGTGCTGCGGTTTTGATACTTCTTCTTGTGCGCGAACTCTAGGAACCGTTCGAGCGCGGGATTGGGTGCGGGTTTCTGAAAGACCAGGTTGGACATGAGGCGTATCCGTCCTCTCGGGGTTTTATTCTTAAGGTCCGCAAGGAGTTTAGGCGAGACCACGAACGTTGTCGAACCGCCCCGTTGCATTTGCACGGCGCGGCACCGGTATCCCGATGAATTGCGGACGCAAACACTCAATTAACCGGCGGTGACGGGAGAACGATGGAAGCAAGGGTGAAATGGCTGGACCACATGACGTTCGTCGGCGAGACCGGCAGCGGTCACGCCGTGGTCATGGATGGCTCACCCGATCTGGGTGGCCGCAACCTGGCCGCGCGGCCCATGGAACTTCTGCTGCTGGGACTTGGCGGATGTACGGCGTTCGATGTGGTATCGATACTCAAGAAGTCGCGCCAGAATGTCAGTGATTGCGAGGTCAGGCTGAACGCCGAACGCGCGACCACGACGCCTGCCGTATTCACGCGCATCCATCTGCACTATATGGTTTCCGGTGCGGGACTCTCGTCGTCACACGTCGAGCGTGCGGTGAAGCTGTCTTCGGAAAAGTACTGCTCCGCGACGGTCATGCTCGGCAAGACGGCGACCATCACCCATGATTTCGAGATCCTCGAGTCCTGACCGAGCTCTACGGCACCCGATGTCCGGTCTTCAGCGCGCCATCCTTCAAACCCAGTAGGCGGTTCCCGTCATGACACGGGAGGCGAGACGCATCAGTCCCCTGACCGGAGAGGGCAGGTGGGCGGCGCCGGCGAGGCTTGCCTTGTAGGCGTGGCGCGCCTCGTCCACACGCATCTGTTCGAGGATTGCACGGCTGCGCAGATCCTGCTCCGACAGGCGGTTCATGTGGCCGTCGATGTGCTCGACGACCTGATTCTCCGTTTCGCGAACGAACCCCAGGCTCCATTTGTCACCCAGCAGTCCCGCCGTGGCCCCGATCGCATAGGAACCAAGGTACCAGAAGGGTCCCAGGTAGCTCTTGTGGCCATCCAGTTCCTGGATTCTCTGTTCGCACCAGGCGAGATGATCGTTCTCCTCCTCCGAGGAATGCTGCATCTGCTGCTTCACCTGTGGATCGCGCGCAGTCAGCGCCTGGCCCTGATACAGCCCCTGCGCGGCGATCTCCCCGGCGTGATTGATGCGCATCAGCCGTCCGGCCAGGTCCCGGTCGATGGCCGGCAGGTCGTCGGCATCCGGGATGTCTTTGGCGGGGTTGTCCCTTTCGGTGATCCTGGGCGGTGCGTGTACGGTCTGCAGCGCCTGGTCCATCCCGATCAGGAAGCGATCGAATAGGGTGTACTCACGCATGGGGGGGCTCCAAAGATTCCGGTTAGTTATCCACAGTCTAGCGAATTTTTCGAGAAACGCCCAACCGGGCGATCGGGAGACGGGGATCAATACAGACCCGCGTGTCTTGCCAGCAGGTTGACCGGGTGGAGTATCTCGATATTCAGGCCGTTCGCGGAGACGGCCCCCTGCAGATGCATCCGGCAGCCGACGTTAGAGGTGACGACGACCCCGGCCCCGCTGGCTCGGATCAGCGCCAGTTTGTCCCTGACGAGATCGTCGGACATCCGGGGGTGAGTGAGCATGTAGCTCCCCGCCGCGCCGCAACAAAGGCGATTATCCGGCAGTTCGACGAGTTCGATCCCCGGGATACGCGACAGCAGTTCCATCACTTCCCGTACGCCACCCAGAACATGTGTCTGACTGCAGGGTGTGTGAATCGCTACGCGCCGTTGCAGTGGGTCGAGCCGCAGCGAGTCTGGCCACGGTTGACGGGCCAGGAACACGGAAATATCGGCATGGCGCCGCGAAAACGCCGCTCCGCGGGTGCCGCACAGTCGCGGCGCCGCTTCGTGAAGCTGAACGCCGCAGCCCGTCGACGTCGAGACAATGGCATCGGTCGTTCCCTCGTCAAAGGCGCGAATGTTTCCTTCCATACTGGCGGTGGCCCGCTGCCGGTCGCCCGCGTGAAGGTGAAGTGCACCGCAACAGGTCTGTCCTCGGGGACGCCGAACCCGGAAACCCAGTCCGGTCAGCATCGCCTTCGCGGCCTGCAGTGTATCGGTATCCGTGATCCGCGCCATGCAGCCCAGAAACAGCGCCACCGTAGGGGCGTCCGGCGCCGGGGGGACGGTTCGGGCGGCGCGTTTGCGGGCGGTTGCCGGTGTCAGCATGCGCTCGAGACGGGCGATGCGCTTCGAAAGCCTAAGCAGACCGGATGCACGCAGCGCTCGCTGAAGGCCAAGGTTGCGGTAGAGCGTCACAAGGGCGGACGTCAGGGCGAGCGCGATGCGGTTCGTTGCCAGGTTGCGACCGATGTGGCCAAAGAAACGGGACGTATAGGGGCGCGTGTCGATGAGGATCGCCCGGGCGTCGTCCATGAGGGCTCCAAAGGGTACTCGGGCAGGGCAGACGGCCTCGCAGGCGCGGCACGAGAGGCAATTGTCGAGATGGAAAGTCAACCGGTCGGTGATGGGCAGACTGTCGTTACCGAGCGCCCGGATCAACGAGATCCGCCCGCGGGGCGACTCGGATTCGTCGCGCGTCTTGCGGTATGTGGGGCAGTGGGGAAGACAGAGCCCGCACATCACGCAGCGATTCGCGGATTCCAGATCCGGCCGGTCGGACCGGCGGTCTGGGGTTACCACGACCTGTCTGAAAAACAAGGGAAATCGCCGCTCCATCGTTGGTCGGTGGCGGGAATCCGTAGGCGCGAGGCTATAATGTGGCGCATGTCGTTTTCACTTGACCGATCTGTCCATGACCTTGCCATTCTACAAACGCCACATGTTTTTCTGCATCAACGAGCGCGAGGACGGCGTCTGCTGCGGGGATCACGACGCCCTGGAGATCCGAGGCTACGCCAAGCAGCGAACCAAGGAGCTCGGTATCGCGGGCCAGGGCGGTGTGCGCGTGAATACCGCCGGATGCCTGGATCGGTGCAGCGAGGGGCCGGTGATCGTTATCTACCCCGAGGGGATCTGGTACACCTACGAGACCCGCGAAGACGTCGATGAGATCATCGATGAACACCTGGTCAATGGACGGTTCGTGGAACGGCTGAGGATCTGAAGCCCGATTCGGGAACGGATCGCATGACACGTTTCGCAGAGTCTGGGGGTTGACATCGGGGGCTTAGTATTAGAAAATGGCTATATTCTGAATAACGGTGAATGCCGTTAGTCAGCTACCTCCTCCATCCTCCCTTGGTGGTAGTATTAGCGCGGCCTCCCCGGCCGCGCTCTTTTTTTCTACCACCAGCACCTCGATCAACACAGCTCTGTCAAGGGCTAAGGCGATTGCCGGAAAATGGCATACCAGATCGCGCCGGGTGAGCTGCGAAGCAGTAAACGGCTTGGGCGGGAAGCCCAAGACCGGTGCCCAAGCAAAGCAGGGACAGCGCCGCGCCGGGATCGTTCGTCATCCAGGCGCGACAACCGGCGCATAGTCGAACTATGCAACGGTTGTCGCAACACAGAGGACGGACGATAAAGACAAGCAGGATGGTATATCATTTGACAGAAATCGCCTAAGGGTTGTCTCATCATGACGCATCTTGTACTATCTCGCGCCTTCCGCTCGACGGGACAGTGGTGTGTTTGTCCATGCCCTGCGGATAGCCAGTGTGCCAGGAAACGGAGTGACCCAAAATGAAAACGATCAGCGCCAAACCCTCCGGTGTCAGCCGCGACTGGTACGTCGTGGATGCGACGGGGAAGACGCTGGGGCGCCTGGCCAGCGAGGTAGCAAGGCGTCTACGCGGCAAGCACAAACCAGTGTATACGCCCCATGTCGATACCGGTGATTACGTGATCGTGGTTAATGCCCGGAAGGTCCGGGTCACCGGGGCGAAGGTGTTCGACAAGATGTACTATCGGCACACCGGTTATATCGGCAACTTGAAGCGGATGAGCCTGGGGAAGATGATAGAGACCACCCCCGAGCGCGTGATCCAGACCGCGGTCAAGGGAATGATGCCGAAGAATCCCCTTGGCAGGGCAATGTTCAAGAAACTGAAGGTCTACGGGGGGCCGGACCACCGGCACGAGGCTCAACAGCCACAACCCCTGGAAATCTAGCGTCAAGCGAATCAAGGTAAATCGAAGCAACCATGGCGACGAGCAGATATTACGGAACAGGAAGGCGGAAGAGTTCGACGGCCAGGGTGTTTATCGCCCCGGGTGGCGGTGAATTCAGGATCAACGACCGGACCATGAACGATTACTTCGGTCGCGAGACCTCACGGATGATCGTGCGCCAGCCACTCGACGTGGTCGAGATGCAGGACCAGTTCGATATCAACGTCACCGTCAAGGGTGGTGGGGCGAACGGACAGGCCGGCGCGATACGCCACGGTCTGGCCCGGGCGCTGTTGAGATACAATGAGGAACTTCGTTCCCCCTTGCGCAGGGCCGGTTTCCTGACCCGCGACGCGCGCGAGGTTGAGCGGAAAAAGGTTGGGCTGCGCAAGGCCAGAAAGGCGACCCAGTACTCCAAGCGCTAGTACCAGAAGCCGTGCTGCCGCGATTGGGGCCTGCCGGATAGGTGTGGATCGGGTGAGTGCGCTTCTACGTTTCCCTGTATCGTGCTATAAACACCTTGCACACCGGCCCGCTTTTGGGGGATCGTATAGTGGTAATACTACGGACTCTGACTCCGTCAACCCAGGTTCGAATCCTGGTCCCCCAGCCAACCTAAGGCCGACAGGCTCCTAGATAACGCCAAGACTGACCACAAGTCGGTGCTGCATTCGTGGTGTATTGCGGTACAGGATGTTCAGCAATGGGAATACGGCAGCGAGGCTCGCGCTGGCGCGTACCGTTACGACTTGACGGACGCCCAAAGTCTACAAGACTTTCGACACTCGCGGGCAGGCCGAGGCAGCCGACACCTACCTCTGCGAGACCGGCAACCCTGAAAAGTGCGACAGGCGATCCCATCTCGATTAGTGGCGCCGCGAGCTTTGCGCCCCACAGGTCATCGAGTTCGGCACCGGACCACTGGTTCCACTCACGAATCGGCTATTGCAGCCCATGTATCGGAAGATCACGTCGCCAAGGCGGTCATGTCGCGGGACATCCAGGGGGACGCAATGGCGGTGATTCCAGGCAACGCCTGGCTCCTCTGCTGGGACCGACCAGTCACGAGAGCCGATCTGATCGATACTCGCGACATGAAAGAGCCTGAGAAGAACCACCACTTCATCACTCACGAACCCAAGTTCTGTCGTTGCCGCGTCTGCCACGAGCACTTCTACGGCGACACGATCGCTGAGGCGCGAATCGCCTGTGTGGAGCACGGGAAGGAGGCACACCCGGATTGGGGAACGAGTGCCTGCTACTGTCCTGACTGATACGACGGGAAGGTCTTGCGGGGCGGGTAGCTACCGCAAGTGCCGACGCTTGTAGGGTAAGGGTTTCCGACCTACCCAGCCAGTAGCCTAACCGAGTTTCCTACCGGTACAGCTGAGGCGAGAGACGAAAAGATCTGATCCTATCGCATCCGTTGATACCACCATATCGGGAACGCCTTCTAAATCCCGTTCGCGATAGCGCCTGGCTTTGACGCAAAACCTCCTCAGGTATGCAGCTCAAGCAAATCGCCATCCTCGACCTGGTGATCCCGGCCTACCTGCTGAACGCCGGTTCGTCCTTTATGCCATAGCCTTGCGTATTTCAAAGACCGAGACAAATCCTTGTGGACCAGTCTGGCGACATCGCCGACGGTGCCGCCACGGCGAACGGTGAAGGGTCGATCCTGATCCGGAGGACGTCCAGGCGCCTTTGTATAGACGCGAACGATCCCCAGTTCGAAGAACAACCAAGGGCCGATCGCATTCAATCCCTCGCCCGTCTCCGCGGAGACGGGCAGGTCCGGATACTCCACTGCGGTGAGCTCCCGAAATACTGAGAGCTCGTCGGCTAATCCTGCCACCAAGTCGATTTTGTTGATCAGCATCAGCGTCGGCAGCAGGACAGCAAAGGGGTCGTCGGACTGTTCAGGCTGCGTCCGACCCGTGTTGCCGGGCCAACTCGACGTCAGTTGGATCCGCCTTTGCCGCAAGTGCTCCACCACATCGCCGACCTGACCCACGCAAAGTGGGCTCGTCAGATCCAGCACCAGCAAACAGGCGTCCGCTCGCTCGAGCGCATTTCCTATCCAGGGAATCGGGTGCTCTGATGCGATGGGCGGCAGGTCCACGAGCTGGAAAAAGGCGTCCTCGAAGGGCAGCATCCCGGGTTGGGGATACTGAGTTGTAAAGGGATAGGGGCCGACCTGGGCATGGGAGCCTGTGAGCTTGACGTGCAACCCTGTCTTGCCACTGTTGGGCGGGCCGATCAGGGCGATCTGCGCCGCGCCTTCCGGAGGTGTGGAGAACACCGGGCCGCCGTGCGCAGCCCCTTTACTCGGACCTGCCAACTCCTCCGTTAGCTGCTTGATACGAGACTTGATGTCCGCCTGCAGGTGGTCGGTCCCCTTGTGCTTGGGGATTTTGCGCAACATCTCGCGCAACCCCTGCAAACGCTCCCGTGGTTCGCGAGCTTGTCCGAAGGCAGCCTCCGCAGCCTTGTACTCGGGACTCAGATTTGCAGGCATCTATTGTTAATGCCCTCGAAAGCCGCCATCAATGCAATCAGGCTCGTTAACGTATCGACTTCGCAATGCCGCGGTCCGTTCGGAACCGATCTGCCCAGTTGCGCCGGTGATGAGGACCTGTTTCATATCCGGACACGCGGTCGACGCCGTAAGGCTATCGTATCCGATGTGGGCGGGATCGCCGACGACCAGTGTATACAACGGTACTGCAGAGTACCCGGATGCCGGGAACGGACGCATGTGGCAACCGCATTCTCGCGCCTTTGTGCGGACAAACTGGAATGACAGACCTGTCGACAGCTTTCGGGCAGAGGAGGCCGTGACGATCGGTGAGGTCTGTAACCGGGAAGTCGTAATCACGACGCCCGGGGAATCAATCGGCGATGCGGCTCGGCTGATGCGCGAGTGCGAGGCGCAGCGTATTGAGGCCGACCGCGGCGCCCCGCTCCTGAAAAGCACGTAGGCCGCCACCCATCCGCCAGGAAAAGCCATTTTTAAACCTGTCCCCGCTGGAAGCGGCAAATGCATGGATCACAGGGTTGGTTTCGCTATTTTCAGGAAAACCGACGATGGCAAGGGCTACATCGACCTCTGCCATCTCTCTCATCTTGCGGGCAAGGGTCGTTGTGGTCTGTATATTCACCGAGCCGCCCCGGTCTCCCAGCAGACTCAGGAGCCTTTCCCGATCAGGGATAACACGGCTTTCCCGCAACCGGGACGATGGAATTCGGTGCAATCTCTGCGCCGCCAGCCCCCCGGAAAATGTCTCCAGAATAGCCAGCGTAAAGCGCGACTTGCGAAGCAGTGTGTCAATGACTCCTTCTATCGTCTCATCGTCAACCCCGAAGATCTTGCTCCCGAGGCGCGATCGAATCTCTTCTTCCACCGGTCCAATCAGCGCTTCCGCCTTCGTCTCGCCTTCCGCGTTGGCCGTGATGCGGATCTTGATCTCTCCTGGAGAAGCCAATAATCCCACTTCCGGATTCCTGCCCGCGCCCATTAAGTCGTTGATCAAACCGTCTACTCGGCTCTCACTAAGCCCCGCGACTTTCAAGACCCTGTACGTAACTTTCTGATCTGTGAGCTGAAATCTCTTGCGTATCCAGTCCGATACTTCCCGTTCCCAAAGATAGTTAAGCTCCCTAGGAACCCCAGGGAGGCAAACGATCGGTTTTCCGTTTGTTTGTGCAACAAAGCACGGCGCCGTTCCCACCGCGTTGAGAATGACTTCGCTATCCGCCGGCACACAGGCCTGTTTCCGGTTATTGTCAGGCATCTCGTAACCGGCACGCTCGAAGTAGTCCTGGATCAGGTCCATGAGATCCTGCCTAAACTCCAGATTCACGCCAACCACCCTTGCGACAGCCTCGCGAGTGAGATCATCCAGCGTCGGTCCAAGACCGCCAGTGGTGATGACCATGTCGCAACGCTCAATACCGCCCCGTATCACCTCAACGATTGCTGGCAGATCGTCTCCAACGGACGTGCGAAATCGCGTGCTGACACCAATTCGCCCGAGCTCTTGGGCAAGATAAGCCGTGTTGGTGTCCATGATCTGACCCAGCAGGAGTTCACTGCCTATGGTCACAATCTCGCAGCTTGGGATATTGAGTTTCGGATTCATTAGGCGATTTCTGTCAAATGACATACCATCCTGCTTGTCTTTATCGTCCGTCCTCTGTGTTGCGACAACCGTTACATGGTTCGACTATGCGTCTGTTGCCGCGTCTCGATGACGAACGATCCCGGCGCGGCGCTGTCCCTGCTTTGCTTGGGCACCGGTCTTGGGCTTCCCGCCCAAGCCGTTTACTGCTTCGCAGCTCACCCGGCGCAATCTGGTATGCCTTTTTCTGGCAATCGCCTAATTCCATGCCCCGTTCCAAATATCTGTAACCGTAAGGGACCGCGATCATGGGCCGAGTCTTCATCGTAGGCTGTGGACACGTGGGCCGTCTGATCGCCAGGCGAACCCTGGACCAGGAGCGACAGGTCCTGGCCCTCGTCCGGTCCGAAACTGCCGCCGGCGAACTGGAATCCCTCGGGATAACGGCTGTTCGTGGCGACCTGGACGACCCTAAGTCCCTGACCTCGCTATGCCGTGACGATGACCTCGTACACTATCTCGCGCCACCGCCCGGAAGCGGCGTGGTGGATTCCCGCATGGCAAACTTCCTAAACGCGCTCAGTGCGCGGCCACGCCGGATTGTCTATATCAGCACCAGCGGCGTCTACGGAGACTGCGGTGGTGCCTGGGTCGACGAGGACACGACGCCGAATCCACAAACCGATCGCGCAAGGCGCCGTCTCGACGCTGAGCTCCAGTTGCAGAGATGGGGCCAAAGAACACGTCTCGCGGCGATTATACTCCGGGTGGGAGGCATTTATGGGCCAGGCAGCCTGCCCGAGGCGCGTCTGCGTCGACGGGCACCAATACTGCTCGAAGGTCAGAGTGGGTACACGAACCGCATCCATGTAGAAGACCTTGTGAGTATCTGCCTGACTGCAGGCGAAAGCACCGGGGAGAGTCGGGTTTACAATGTCAGCGACGGCAATCCGGGCACCATGAGCGGGTATTTCAAGGCCGTGGCGCGACGCCTCGGTTTGCCTCAACCCCAGGAGATCCCCATGGAAGAAGCACGGGAGCGCCTTTCCCCGGCAATGATGTCTTACCTGCTGGAGTCTCGACGAATGGATACCCGGCGTATGCGTTCAGAGCTGGGCATACAGCTGCGCTATCCCGATCTTGATGCCGGTCTTCGCGAGGTGTGATCCTAGATCTCGCTGAAACGTTTCTTCGTTGGCTCGTTCAACATCGCTGAGCCCATGGCAGAATCCACAGCATCGGGGTTTCTGAGGCCGGCCTGGGCCTGAGCAGGTCACATTTGTATTCTGTATTTGTAGGGCTCGTTGTTGAAGTGTTCAGTCGTGGGCGGAGCCGATCGGTAACTTCAGACCCAACCCGGACGCATCGTGCAGGTGACGTTGATTACTGGTGCGGTATTCTCAGTGCCTGCCCGGGATAGATCTTGTCAGGGTCGCTCAGCATGGGCTGGTTAGCCTCGAAAATCACCATGTACTTGTTGGCGTCGCCGTAGTGCTCCTTGGCGATTTTGCTCAGGGTGTCCCCGGACTTCACCTCATAAAACACTGACTCGACCTCCCCCTTGGGCTGCGGAGTCGGCAGCGCCTCATCAGTCTGCGCCAGAACTACTCGTTCAGGGGCTTGATCCACGACGATTTGGCAGTCCACCTGCCCGATGCCGTGCTGGTTGCCTGCGCAGAGCACCATTTTCTCCATCGCCTCCACGCTGGGCGCCCGCCCGGTCATTGTGGCAACCTCGCCGTTTACCGTGACGGTCACTTCCTCGCCTTCGACATCCAACTGCGCTATAGAACGGGTGATACTTTCCTGACGCAACTGATCGATGCGCTCCTGGGAAACTTCCACCTGGTCACTGACTTCTGCTTTGTTGTCGCCAGCACCTTTCATGAAATCAAACAGCCCCATGGACCTCTCCTTAATCAATTGCCTAGTAAAACAGTGCCTGTAGGCGATGCTCGCCATCGTTATACCCGTCGCGGACAGGTTTTCACGAGAAAGTGTGTGTCATATTCGTTTCGTGGCAAGGCGCGATGACGCGGAATAGCCGCTCTATTGCAAGGAATCGCAACGCCGCTACGGGACGATGAGGGCGTGTGTGCCGGGGAAACCTGTCCGTGACGGGTATAGTATGTCATTTGACAGAAATCGCCTAAGTCATGTCGATGTCAGAGGACCAGGGAAAGTCGCTCGCGAATCGCGGAGTTCGACGATGGTCAAGGCACACGCCGTTATTGCCGTTCTGTCGATCGGCTTGCTTGGCCACAACCCGGCCTGGTCCGACACAGGGCTCGATCTTCCGCATGACATGGCCGACGCGGATTTCTCTGGTGTCAGTCTGGTCGGTGCGAACCCGACCGGCGCCGATCTGAGTGGTGCGAACCTGACCAATGCGAGTTTCTACAGCTCGAGACCGGCCGGCTGGGGCCGGTGCGATACCTCCGCCGGGTTCACCCAAGACTGTGCCAGCGCGGCCGGCGCCAAGCTCAGAGGACCCGATCTCGGCCCCGCGGTCTTCTTGTAAGGGTCTGGCGAAAAACCTCGGGAATTCAATCGGAAGCAAGCCAACTGCGGCGATTCTGCCGAGCAAGGGCGCGCGTTCTGTGGCCGATCGTGCCGCCCCCATGGGCGTGGGCGCCCGACGTCGAGGGCCGTTTGGCCGCCAGTGTCGGTGAGCTCGATGCGGTGGCGCCGGATTTCACCCCGGCCCTGGACGTAGCCAACGGCGGGCTGCTGTGTGCTCTGCCGGCCTTGCTGGCGGTGGGCCTGCTCGAAGGCGTGGAGCGCCATTTGCAGCTACCCAAGGGCCATTATGGTCTCGACAGCCTGTTGCTGCTACTGGCCTTCATGGCGCTGGCGCGCCTCGAATCGATCGAGTCGCTACGCGACAGCGCCCGGGCGAGTGGGGCAATCTGCTGGGCCTGGACCGGGTCCCCCAGCGCCTGTGTCTGCGCGCCACGACCGACTACTGGGTCAACGCCATGGACGGCCAACCCTTGTTCGTCGTCAACCAAGTGGTCGATCCGGGGCTGAT
>JAJDOJ010000200.1 GCA_022340215.1 Gammaproteobacteria bacterium | reverse complement strand
CCTTGGATCATTGCGAGGGGGCAATCGGTGGGGCGTTTTCGCGCTGACCGTTTTCCATGAAAGACGATGTGCGCCCAACGCCGGGTTCGACGATACGCTTAGGCGGCCCTTCAAAGGCGTCGCGAATATAGACCTGCAATCCATTGCGATGGAAGTGCAGAGCCAGAGTCTGGTACACGTCCACCTGCTTCTGCACCTTTTCCAGGGTGAGATTCAGGTCGGTAGGGTGAGTGCCTGCCCAGGCCCGCTCCCGACGGATGGCATAGATCGTCTCTGCGGGCATGAGCTGGAAGTCGAACACGAACCTCGAATACCAATCGATAGAGAGCAACCAGCGCTTGGGAGGGGGCGTCTCGATCCTACTCAGGTCGACGGGGGTCGGGGACTCGCGCCAAGCGTTCTCGAATACCGTGAGGCTTTCCTTGTGGCCGGAAAACGGTATACCGAAGTGGACCTCGCGGGGTCGGATAGAGAGGACTCGGCTGCGCCACCAGTGTGCCTGGGCAAGATCCAGATAACCCTCCTCAGGCCAGCCCCCGAGTTTGTTGATCAGCATGGTTTTACCACTGCCGGGCGGACCGGTAACGACGATCTTGCGGAAGCGGATTCCAGCAGGGAAGGGAATGCCCTTGATGGTTTCAATGTCCGCGACATCGGACGTCGTCAGATTCATTTTCTCCCTTTGCTTTGCCGCCAATGGGTTTCTGCCATTCGTAGTTCTCTACCAAACGATACAGTTTGGCGCACGAATGCGAAACCCTTTTCGCGACGCGCCCTGAAAAGCATGAGACATTTGATGTGAGGGAGATTGGCCCACGGTTATTTGCGGGACTGGATTTCTCGGCAGGATTCCCGGATCCAGGGGTTCAAAGCCGGGTTGACGCCGGTCTGGAGTGGAACCCGTACCGGGCAGGTCCGGTACGGGTCTCCCGCATAAGGGGATTGTCGTTGAGGTCGTCGAGTTGGGCTAGGTGAACATCCCCTTGAGCGTGAAGAAGAAGATGGCAGACAATACGGCGCCCACCGGTAGAGTAATCAGCCAGGAAAGGACGATTCCACCAATCACCCGCAAGTCGATGGCACCGACACCGCGGGCGAGGCCCACTCCGATCACTGCGCCCACGGCGATATGCGTGGTGGACACCGGCATGCCGGTACGCGAGGCCAATACCACAGTCGCAGCCGCGGCCAGGGTGGCACAGAATCCGCGGGTCGGGGTCAGTTCCGTGATCCGGGTGCCGATGGTCTTCATGACCCGGTATCCCATCGTAGCCAGGCCGATGACGATACCAACACCGCCGAGAACCAGAATCCAGTTGGGTAAGGAGGCTTTCTGAGCCACTTCGCCGCCCGACTGAATGATGCTGACCACCGCCGCCAGCGGACCAATACCGTTGGCTACATCGTTAGATCCGTGGGCAAAAGCCATGGCGCAGGCGGTGAAAACCATCATGGGCGTGAATACCTTCTCCACACTGGCGAAGTGAAACTCCCGGTCGGCGGATGTGTCGACCTGCACCCGATTGATCATGAACCAACCGATCACTGCCAAGAGCACTCCGAACAGGGTTGCGACCACAAAACTCATTCCGACCGACAAGTCGATATCGAGGTGTGTGAGCCCCTTGAACAGTGTCACTAGCGAGATGATGAAACCCACAAGGAAAACGTAGATCGGCCCCCACCGTTTTGCGCTGACAAAGGGGTTCTCAGTGTTGAGGATGAGGCCTCGGATACTCATCATCAGGACGAACGCGATGGTACCACCCAGCACCGGTGAGACGACCCAGCTCGCGACGATCTGTCCGATCTTGCCCCACTGAACCGCATCCATCCCGATACCCGCAACGGTGAAGCCCACGATGGCGCCGACGATCGAGTGGGTGGTCGATACGGGCCAGCCTCGATTGGAGGCCACCATCAACCAGATCCCCGCAGCCAGCAACGAAGCGAGCATCCCGAAGACCAGAATCTCGGGATTGTTGACGATGGAAGTGGGATCGATGATCCCTTTACGAATGGTCGCGGTGACGTGGCCGCCAGCGATAAACGCACCAGCGAACTCGAAGATGGCCGCGATGATAATCGCCTGCTTGACCGTGATGGCGCCCGAGCCCACGGAAGTGCCCATCGCGTTAGCCACATCGTTGGCGCCGATACCCCAGGTCATGTAGAGGCCGAAGACAATGGCCATGACCATGAGAATGGTCCCGTATTCGGTAATAATCTCCATATTGCCCTCCGCTGAGAAGTCCTACTGTAAAACTACCTGGGTAGCAGCCGGCGGTTTCTCCCCGAATGGGAAGCTGGCGCGCCCAGGTTCGCTACCAAACTGTTGTTGTCGGATGCGGTCCGCTAGTTGGCGATGAGCAGGCGCAGTCGGTCGCCGACCTTTTCGGCGTTATCGGCCAGGTCACCGATCCACTGGATCAGCTGGTACCACATGATGACCGAGACCGGTTTTATCTCGTCTTCGTGTTCGAACAGGGTTCGAGTCAGTTCCAGGCCCAATTCGTCCGTATCGTCTTCAAGAAGGTTCAGCCGATCGAGCATCTCCTCGACCCGACTGGCTTCCTTTCCCTTGAAACCCATTTCTACAAGCTCGTCGAGCTGTTCGATGATTTTTGCGGACAGCTCAACCACATCAACACAACGCTGGGCCAGTGTGACGATGGGCTCCTTCAGCGGTCCCGGTATCTCCATGGGGCGCTCGACGAGCAGACCGGAGATGTCCTGGGCCGCATCCGCGATAGAGTCCTGCCAATTCAAAATCTCGAGCAGGTCGCGCCTATCAACGGGAAGAAAGAAGCTCTTCGGCAGGTGGTTGCGTAACTCGTTCTTGAGTCTGTCGGCCTCTGCCTCGTGTGCGAAGATGGAGTCTTTGATGGCCTGAACCCGGCCCTGATCACCTGCTGACAGGGCTTCGAACAGTGCCGGCACCTCTGCGGCGCCCTCGACGACCGCGCGCATGTGCTGTTTCAGTGCCTTGAAGGGCGAGCGCCCGAACAGGTTCGCGAATGGTGTGGTGCGTTTCATGTTCAACTACCTCCCTGGATCGGGGTCTGACTCTAGATGGTAGGATTGTCGTAGGTTGAAAAACGCCTTAGGGGTCTACGCTCCGCGGCGTTAGTTACATTACTTGGCGCGACCCTTATTTTGGGGCAATTGGACGCCATCCGAAGCGTATGGCAGCGTTAGCCGTCTCGAGCGAATGGCTGGTTCACGCTATTCGGCTTCCGAATTGCCATGCGATTCCCATGACGCATCTCCATGCGCCGGAAATATAGAGTAGCAAGTGCGAGTGTAATATATTTGTAACAAAGAACGCAGGGAAAATTTCGACGCGTAAAACACATCGAAATATCCTTGCTCGCACTCCACAAGATCAGGTTTGGGTATTCATGCTTTCGGGCTCCTCAGGAGCGCCTTGCCCCGGCGAGTCCCACTCGTTGTCGAGGCCCGAAACTGCGATGAAGGGGCGGTGGCTTTCGCTGATTGAATCTCTACCGGGCGACGTACGAGACCTACGGAGCAGTCCCCGGCGGGTGTGGAGTGCCGTTTACTCGGTGTATGCGATGAATCGGTTTCCGGGAAAATACCGGTCAGCCGTAGCGTCCCTCGATGTAGTCGGCGGTTTCCTTCTTCGCCGGCGTGACGAAAAGTCTCTCGGTCGTTGTGTGCTCCACCACCTTGCCTAGGAGCATGAAGACGCACTCTTCGCTGGCGCGTCTGGCCTGCGCCATGTTGTGGGTGACGATCAGGATCGTATACTTCCCGCGCAGGTCCCAGATGAGTTCCTCGACGGCCTCGGTGCCCATGGGGTCCAGCGCCGAGCAGGGTTCGTCCATCAGCAGGACGCCGGGTTTCACCGGCAACAGTCTGGCGATACAGAGCTTCTGTTGTTCCTCCAGCGACAGTTCGGTCGCCTTCTGTTTGAGACGGTCCTTGACCTCGTCCCAGAGCAGTACCTGTCTCAGCGCATCCTCGACCACATCGTCACTCTCGCTCCGTGACAGTCGTTTCCCGGTGTAATGGAGCCTGTGACCGAACAGCACGTTGTCCCGAATCGAAATGGGTAGCGGATTGGGACGCTGAAACACCATGCCCACCTGCTTGCGCACCTGCACGAGTTCCACGGCGGGGTCATAGATGTTGTTGTTCAGGACCTCGATGGCGCCCTCGATGCGCACGTAACCAAGACGTTCGTTGATGCGGTTGATACTGCGTAAAAAGGTCGTTTTGCCGCACCCCGAAGGCCCGATCAGGGATGTGATCATGCCTTCCTTGATGCCGAGATCGACATTGAACAATGCCTGAAAGGTGCCGTACCAGAGGTTGAGGTCACGGGTGCGGATGGCCAGTTCTTTTTCGTTTCCCTCCATTATCCAAACCTGCCTTCCACGTAGCCGCGGGTGCGTTGATCTTTGACCTCCCCCGTGAAGATGTCTTTCGTGTTGCCGATCTCCACGCAGCTGCCATCCAGGAAGAAGGCAGTGCGGTCTGCGAGACGCCGGGCCTGCTGCACCAGGTTGGTCACCAGTAAGATGGTCATCTCGCTCTTCAATTCCTTGAGCACGTCCTCGATCCGCATCGTGGTCACCGGGTCCACGGCGATGGAGAACTCGTCCAGCATCAGCAGTTCCGGTTCCTGCGATAGCGCCCTGGCGATCGTGAGGCGTTGCTGCTGTCCCCCGGATAGGAGGCTGCCGAGGGAGTTCAGACGGTCCTTGACCTCGTCCCAGAGGGCCGCGCGCTGCAGGCAGCGCTCCACGATGACATCCAGTTCTTTCTTCTGGCGTACACCTCTCAGCCGGGGCGCCAGCGCCACGTTTTCGTAAACCGTCAGCGGCAGCCCCACCGGAAGCGGGAATACGACGCCGATCCGTGAGCGCAGCGCATAGACGTTCTTCAGTTGACGGGTGTCGCGGCCATTAAACCGGATACTGCCGTCGACGTGCATCTGGGAATTGAAGTCGTCCATGCGGTTCAGCGCTTTCAGTAACGAGGTCTTGCCGGCGTTGGCGGGTCCGATGATGCCGAAGATCTCGTTTTTCTTGACCTCCAGGTTCACGCCGCTGAGCGCGACGTGACCGCCGTAGCGGATGGCGAGATCCTTGACCTGCAGGATGACGCTTCCTGCGTCGGTAGACGGCTGATCGGCCGGTTGTGTCCCGGAGATCGCTTGTGTTTCCATTACCACTTCTTCTTTCCCCGCAGGTATACACGGAAAGCGATCGAGACGCTGTTCATGATCAGTACCATGGAGATCAGCACCAGCGCCACGCCATAGGGCAGGGCCTCGGGGACATTGGGAACTTGGGTAGCGACCACGAAAAGGTGCAGCGACATCGCCATGGTCTGATCGAACACGCTCTGCGGCAGGAAGGGAGTGAAGAACACCGCTCCGGTGAACATCACGGGTGCGGTCTCGCCCGTTGTTCGGGAGACCTCCAGAATGACACCGGTCAGGATGCCGCTGACCGCGTTGGGCAGCACGATCCGACGGATGGTCTGCCAGCGTGTCGCCCCCATGTTCCAGCTGGCTTCGCGAAAGGCCATCGGCACGGCGCGCAGCGATTCCCGCGTCGCCACGATCACCACGGGCAGGGTCATGATGGCGAGCGTAAGGGAGGCCGCGAGAATGCTGGTTCCGAAGCCGAAAAAGATCACGAACGCGCCGACGCCGAACAATGCGTGAACGATCGAGGGCACGCCCGCGAGATTGATAATCGCCAGATTGATGATGCGCGTGAACCAGTTTTCAGAGGCGTATTCGTTAAGGTAGATGGCCGCCGCGATGCCGATCGGCACCGAGATCAGCAGGGCCACCGCGACCAGCCAGACGGTGCCGAACAGCGCCGGGAATATCCCCCCCGCCGTCATGCCGTCGGTGGGCGAGGTAAACAGGAAATCGATGGATATGATCGAGCCGCCTTTGTAGATCAGCGTGCCGAGGATCGTGAGCACGGGCAGGATCAGCAATCCGGTCATGATCATGAACAGTAGCCGGTACAGGCCCTGTATTTTACGATTTCTGGCGTTGAGTTGTGTTTCGGCGAACATATCGGATTATTGGTTCTTCACGCCGCGCACCACCAGGTCCGCGCTCAGGTTGATGACAAAGGTGATCAGGAACAGGAAGATACCGATGGTGAACAGCGCCTGGTAGTGGTCGGACCCCGTGGCGGTCTCGCCAAGCTCGGCGGCGATGGTCGCGGTCAGGGCTCTGACCGAATCGAAGATACTGTGCGGAATCTTGACAGCGTGGCCGGTGGTCATGAGTACGGCCATGGTTTCCCCGAAACCCCGCCCGATTCCCAGCAGTACGGCGCCGAGCAAACCGTTCTTCGCGGCAGGCAGCACGACCTTGTAAATCAACTGCCAGCGGGTGGCGCCCATCGCCTCGGCCGCTTCACGAAAACGGTCAGGGACCGCCTTGAGCGCATCTTCGGCGATGGAGGTCATGATGGGTGCCGTCATCAGGCCGAGTATGATTCCGGCGTTGAGCACCGTCAGTCCCACCGGTACGTCGAAGATCTTGATGATGAGGGGATTCATGATGGTGAGGCCGATGAAACCCCAGACCACGGAAGGGATCGCCGCCAGCAGCTCCACCAGGACCTTCAGGAACTCGCGCGTCTTCCCCGTGGCGAACTCCCCGATGTAGATGGCGGCCCCCAGGGAGAAAGGGATGGCGACGATCAGCGCCAGTCCGGTGACGCTGGCGGTACCGGCCACGAGTGCCAGAATGCCGTACTCGGGCGCGTCTTCATCGCTGGGGTACCAGTAGGGGGACGTGAAAAACTCCTTCACGTCCATGGTGTTCAGGATGAAGCCGATACCCTCCTTGGTGATGAATGCGAAGATGCCGACGATGAAAACGATGGCGGAAATGCCACCGATGAACACGATGACCTGTACGAACTTGTCAATGTACCAGTCGGGGTTCCGGCGGTCGAAATCGCTGGGGGCTTCCTTGTCCATCTCGGTTGCCGTTTCCCTGTCAGTTAGCGCCTTTTCCACGCAGGGTCTCCATCAGGTCGCGCACACGAACAGCGACGTCCCGGTAAAGTGATTCCCATTCCGCGTTCGTGGCCGATTCATCCTGGCCCGTCGGAATCCCGTCCAGTTCCCATTCCACGCCCGTGGTGTGAAAGGGGAGTTCGGGAAGATAACTCTTCACCGGACCCTGCAGGCTCACCACGACATGCTTTTCGGCCAGTTCCTGATGAGTCAGATCGATCGGTTTCGGTCTCGCGCCGGAGAGGTCGCATCCGTGTTCCCTCATGAATCGTTCCATCGTCGCGTCGATGGCGGCGGCGGGATTCCGACCGGCGCTGGCGTAGTTACCACTGTTGGGAAAGGTCTTGCGCGCCATGGCCTCCGCCATCTGGCCGAGGGTGGCGTTGTCCTCGTCGAGAAAGACGATGTTGTAGACTTTGGCCGCCTTGGTCTCCCCCGTAACCGCGAAAACGGTGTCCTCGCAAATATTCTTTGCCTGGTCTGCGGTGCGCTTGAGATAGCTTAGGACTGCGAAGATGCCTAGCAACCCCTTGACCTTCTGCATCTCGGTGTTCTGGGTCAGCTCGCCATAGACGGTGTCCAGGTCGTACTCCATCTCCCGTTCCATCACCATGGTGGCCTTCGCCATCTCCGCGTTCTGTTCGTCGAACGCGGAGATGGCCTGACGCAGCATGGTCTGTGCCTGGTTGGAAATCCGCTCAAGCTCGCGTCCGATCTCCCCCGAGGGCGGTGCCGACAATTGTTCGGAAACCCGCGCGATGGTGACGGCGTAGTCTCCGATGCGCTCGAACGCGATATTGGCCCGGATGACTGACGACAGAAACCGCAGGTGACCGCCGCTGGGCAGGTGGACCGCCAGGAACCCGTGTGCCATGTCGTCGATTTCGCGCATGGTCCGGTTGATCTCGTGATCGCCGAGAATGGTCTTCGAGGCGAGTTCGTGATCGCCTGTCTGCAGGGCGTGGACTGCGTTCTTCAGCGCCAGTGACGTATCCCGCGCCATGTCGGCGATTCGCTGATGAATCTTGCCCAGATCCTCTTCGAGGCGTTCCTCGTAATGGCTCATTCCAATGGCTCCGACTTGTCAATAAGGCGGTAAGGCAGGGGATTGTGGATTGCCGTCGCGAGGTCCGCGTCCCCGTTGAGGGAGTCACGGACCTCATCCGAACTTAGGCGATTTCTGTCAAATGACATACCATCCTGCTTGTCTTTTCGTTCGTCCTCTGTGTTGCGACAACCGTTCCATAGTTCGACTATGCGCCTGTTGTCGCGCCTTGATGACGAACGAAAATCCGGCGCAATCTGGTACGCCATTTTCCGGCAATCGCCTTATTTGCAGCTTACGCTGTGCACCGGGGCGTAGCCCTTGTTGAGGATGATGCACTGACCCGCGTCACTGAGTACCCAGTCGAGATAGGTCTTGACGTCGCCCTGGGGTTCGCCGCTGGTGTACATGAACAGCGGTCGGGCAATGGGGTAACTGCTGTCAGATGCGGTCTCGACCGACGGATTGACGCAGTCTTTCCCCTCTTCGCTGACGATACATGCCATCTTGACGTGGTCGGTCGCATAGGCCAGACCGCTGTAGCCGATGGCGCAGGGCGTATTTTCCACCAGGTCGACCACGTCCTTGGAACCTTGCATGTCCAGGGTGCCCTGGCGGTATTTACCCTTCTTGCCGAGCACCGCTTCCTTGAAATAGGCGTAGGTGCCGGAGTTGTTCTGGCGGCTGACCACGACGATCTCCTGGCCCTTGCATCCAGGAACCTCCACCCCGAGGTCGGTCCATTTCGTATACTTGCCGCCGCGCCCGAACACCTCTTTCAGCTGCTCGAACGAGAGCGTGTCGATGGGATTCGCTTTGTTGAGGAACACGGCCAGCGCGTCGTAGCCGACGATATGTTCAACCGGCGAATGGCCCCGCTGCTTCGCCATGTCCACTTCCTTGGACTTCATCTTTCGGCTGGCGTTGGCGATGTCCACCGTGCCATTAATCAGGGCGGCGATGCCGGTGCCCGAACCGCCGCCGCTGACAGCGATGGCAACGTCCGGGTCGACCGTCTGATAGGCTTCGGCCCAGGCCTGAGCCACGTTCACCAGGGTGTCGGATCCCTTGTTCTGAATCTCGTTGCGGGCCACGGCACTGGTTGTCGTGGTGGTCAGGAGGATAGAAATCAGGAGTGGCAGTATTTTCATTTCCATATACTCGATTATTTAAGGATAAACAGCAATGATCGGCACATCCCGTGCCGAGGCTAAATGTTACATAATATTTAAAAGAAATTTGAATATTTTGTTAAATTTGGCGATAACGTTAACGAAACTCCGAATACCGAATATTGATTCGGATCAATTTCGGAAAGGATTAACCACAGTCCGGTCCAGGGCGGATGATATGTAGTGTTCCCTGCGTCGTGTGCCGCCAGCCATGCAGCGAACCGCAGGTTCGGCACAACATAATACTGACACGGAATCCAATCGGGCGCACCCTTGAACGAGCTACTGGCACTTCTGGTCCTGCTACTGCTTTCCGGCATTTTTTCCGGATCGGAAACGGCCCTGGTGTCACTATCCATGGCGCGGGTCGAGGCGCTGGTGAAGGAAGGCCGCGCCGGAGCCCAGGCGCTGTACGCACTCAAACGCGACCCCTCCCGAATGCTGATCACGATCCTGATCGGGAACAATCTGGTCAACATCGCCGCCGCTTCGCTGGCGACCGTGGTTGCCACGAAATGGTTCGGACATCTGGGACCGGGCCTGGCGGTCGGCGTCCTCACGATCCTGATCCTGATATTTGGCGAGATCACGCCAAAGAGTCTGGCGACCCGCTATTCGGAACGCATCTCCCTCTTCATCGCTCCGCTGATGCTGGGCCTGATGCGACTTTTCTATCCGCTGGTGTGGCTGTTCAGCCACTTTACCACCTGGGTCCATCAGCTGACGAGTCTCGAGAGCGATCCCATAGTGACCGAGTCGGAATTGCTCAGCCTGGTCCATCACGGGGAGAAGGAAGGGACGATCGAACACGGGGAACGGGAGCTGATCGAGAGGGTATTTGCCTTTAACGACCTGTCCGTGCGCGACATCATGACGCCCCGCCACCAGGTCTTTTCGATCGATGGAAAACGCACGGTCTCCGACACTCTCCAGGATGTGATGCAGCACAGTTATTCCAGGATACCGATTTACATCAATAATCGTCCCGACGAGATCCGCAAGGTGCTGTATCTGCGGGACCTGCTGAAGGCCGCTGCCGAGAAGACGGTCGATGTCCCGGTCGGAGACATTGCACACGACGCCCTGTTCGTACCGGGCAATCAGTACATCGACGAGCTTTTCTCGCTGATGCGCAGCGAGAAGCGTCACATGGCCGTTGTGGTGGACGAGTTCGGCGTGGTCCAGGGCGTGGCGACGCTGGAGGATCTGCTTGAGGAGCTGTTCGGGGAGATCTACGACGAAAGCGACAAGGCCCCGAGTGAAGCAAGAGGCGCCTCCGGGGATGAGCTGGTGGTGGACGGGACCACCGAACTGAGGGTGGTCGAGCGGTACTTCCAGGTCGATTTGCCCGGCAAGCCCACTGACTCTGTGAGTCTGTGGATTCTGAACTTCACCGAAGAGATTCCGACCGCGAATACGCAGATGGGGATCGACGGACTGGCGGTGGAAATCCTCAAGGCCTCACCCAGACGGATCCACCAGGTTCGAATCCGTCGCGGTCAGGTGTCGCAGGCACCGGAGACGAAACCCGATTCACAAGATTTGGGGTAGCCCCGAACAAGCAAGTAAGACGAAATGCAGTGTAAGGCGATTGCCGGAAAATGACATACCGGATCGCGACGGATTTTCGTTCGTCATCAAGGCGCGACAACAGGCGCATAGTCGAACTATGTAACGGTTGTCGCAACACAGAGGACGGACGACAAAGACAAGCAGGATGGTATGTCATTTGACAGAAATCGCCTAAGGCGCTCGGATCGCAGCGGCCGAGACAACTCAAGCAGATAGGACAGAGAGCGCTGCGCGACGTAGCGATGCGTCTTCGCAACCATCAGTACAGGGGTTTCTCAGCTACCCGCCGAGGAGGGCCACGGTCCGAATGTGGTCGCCCGGATACCCGCGGAGTCGAAATCATCGAAGCGCAGAAGCGCATATACTAACTTTGCCAACGGTATCGAAGTAGTGGATCGTACCGGGGGACGAAGATCAGGCCCTGGGATTGAATCGACGATAGCCGCCGCGGGACACCGTATCGGGTTAAGCGGACGCAGGGATACACGGCAGGCAAGTTCCAATGGAATTAGCGATAGCAGAACTCGCACAATACTGGGAGCAGGTGAAGGCGTTCTTCGCCTTCGATACCGCGCTCTTGGGCGATCCGGGTATGGTCGCGCGTCTGACGCTGCAGGTGTTGCTGCTGGGCGGATCGGCCTTCTTCTCGGGATCCGAGACGGCGCTGTTCTCGCTTTCGCGGCTCGACCTGCAGAAACTGCGCCGCGAGCGCAACCGGCATTCCGAGACCCTGCACGCCCTGCTCGACCAGCCCCGCAGGCTGATCATCTCGATACTCTGCGGTAACGAACTGGTCAATATCGCCGCCGCGGCCAACATGACCGGTATCCTGGTCGGCCTCTACGGGCCGGAACGCGCGGGATGGGTCACACTGATCGTCATGGTACCCCTGCTGCTGTTGTTCGGCGAGGTGACGCCGAAGACCATATCGGTCTCCAACCCGGTGCGAATCAGCACGCGCATCGTCGCCGCGCCGATGAGCGTCTGGGTCAAGCTGATCGCGCCGCTCGTCTGGGCCATCCGCGGCATTGCCGACAAGCTGACCAGCATGATCGTCGGAGAGGAGCCCGCCGCGGAGAATATCCTGCAACTCGACGAGTTTCGTTCGCTGGTCGAGGAGGTGTCCCGAGAGGGGGAGCTCAACGCTACCGAGCGTGCCCTGATCTACAACCTGCTTGAGGCCGGCGATACGGAAGTCGTGGAGATCATGACACCGAGGACGCGTACGGAATTCCTCAGTGCGGAGATGGGCCCCACCGAGATCGTCGAGCTTTTCCGCTCTTACCGCCATCCGAGGGTGCCGGTTTTCCGGGTTCACCGGGACAACATCGTCGGCTTCATCCATGCCGAGGACATCCTGAGACTGATCCTGGACAAGACGGACCTTTCCGGACTGCGCCTCGAGGACATCATGCACCCGCCGGTTGTGGTGCCTCTGACCAAGAAGGTGGATGAGATGTTCGACTTCTTCCAGTTGAGAAACGCGCGCGCCGCGGCGGTGTTGAACGAGTTTGGGGGCGTTGAAGGATTCGTGACGATGAAGGATGTGCTCACCTTCATATTCGGACAGATTTCAGGGGATGTCACCGGCCAGGAGCTGTATCACGAGCGCGACGACAATACCTACGAAGTCAAGGGCGACATGAAGCTGACGGATTTCAACAACCTGACCAATTTCGGCATCGAGGATCCCCGCATGACAACCATTGGTGGCGTTGCCTTCCGACACCTCGATCGCCTGCCGAAGGTGGGCGATACGATCAGTGTCGAGGACATCACCATCTCGGTGCTGGAGATGGATGCGCACCGCATTGCGCGTGTCCGAGTCGCCCGCGGTGGCGCCGGAGAGGCCGCTGCGGGCGACGGGCCGCCGGAAGACGCGGCCACCGAGGAGACGATGGAAAACCAGGGCGCTGGAACGTCCGTGTCCGAGGGGGACGCAGAGGCGCCCTCGGGCGAGCAAACGGACGCTGCTTCGGTGGCGGAAACTATCCCGGAATCCAGTGACGAAGACGAAGTCAATGGCGAGACATTCGACCCGGCCGCCGAGGTTTCCCCGGATGAGGACGAGATCGAGGATACGGAAGTGGGTCGAGCCTTGACGGGAAGGATTCACTGATGTGGTGTTCGGACGGCCCGGACGGGGTTGAGTGATGGAAATTGCATTGATACTTGCTGGGATGGTCCTGCTGCTGCTCCTGAAGGGGTTTTTCTCGGGTTCGGAGATTGCTTTGGTGAACTCGGACAAGCTCAAGCTGCATCACAGGGCCAATCAGGGGGGGCGCGGCGCGAAGCTTGTACTGAAGCTTTTCCGGACCCCGGACGTACTGCTGGGTACGACCCTCGTCGGCAACAACATATCGACCGTTGCGCTGACCACGATCGGCACCATGGTCCTGATCCAATATTTCGGTGAGGCGGGAGACCTCTACGCGGTCCTGCTGTTCACGCCGGTGTTCCTGATCCTGGGAGAGGTCGTCCCGAAGAGCGTTTATCAACAGAAATCCGACGAGATCTCCACCGTCGTCATTTATCCCTTGCGGATCTTCTCGATGCTCTTCTATCCGATTGTCTTTGTGTTCTCCCGGATCGCGCGCCTGGTCGCGCGACTGGTCGGAGGCGGCAAGACTGAGCAGAACGTGTTCATCACCCGGGAACAGGTACGCATGGTCATCGAGATGGCTGACCGAAGCGCCGGGGTCGACGTCTTCGATCGGGCCCGGATCAAGCGTGCGATCCGCTTCGCCGAGACCTCGGTCGGCGAGGCGATGATCCCCGCCGCCGAGATGACGGCGATCAACCGGAACAGGAAGACACGGCACGCGATCACCCTGGTGCGCCGGAGAGGATACAACCGCCTGCCGGTCTACAGCAGGAACATCAGCAACATCGTCGGTGTTATCACCCTGACGACCTGGGACCTGATGGATTCGGATCTTCCCGAAAGGCCGTTGAAGGACCTGATCAAACCGGCGCAGTATGTCTCGCTGTACCAGACCATCGACCAATTGATGCCGGTACTGCGAAAGCGCGAGGATCACATGGCGATCGTGGTGGACGAGTTCGGCTCCGCAATCGGCATGATCACCATGGAAGACATACTGGAAGAGGTCGTGGGCGAGATCGATGTCGGATACGACTTCGAGGAATATCTACCCAGGCGCAGGCGCGAGGTCCAGGAGGTCGGGGAAGACACCTATATCATGGATGCGAGGCTTCCCCTGTCGGAGGCCAGCGAGGTGCTCGGGGTGGCCATGCCGATCGGGGAATCCCATACGATCGGGGGATTGGTCATGTCGAGACTGCGCCATATCCCGCGCAAGGGCGAGTCCGTGACCGAGGCCGGGTACCGGTTTACCGTGGAAGATGCGAACGAACGGGCGATCGTGAACCTGAAGGTGGGGCCGGCGGTCTGATCGAGCTGTTGCGGGGATCCGGAGGCGCTACATTTCGATTGCCGCGCTCAGCTTGCGAGCGGGGAATGCCTTCTCGATCTCGTGCCCGATCAGATCCAGCACCTCGACGACCGTGGCGTAGACATTCTGGTTGACAATGATCGGCACGCCGTGTGTATCCGCCTCGCTGAGCAGGTACGACTGCATTTCCCAGATTTCATCCAGTTTCTCGGCGTAGCGAGAAGACCTGCGCTGGGCATTCTCGCGGCAGCGTCTCTTGAGTTGTTCGCCGAGGAGTTTTTTCTTCAGGGTGGCCAGCATCATGGGCACCAGGATCGCCTTTTTCCCGGCATCGCGCAGATTGAGATGCATGGGGAGTACGTGCACCCCTTCGATGATCATGTCCTCGCCCTCGGTGATGGCGCGTGCGATCGCCTTCTCGATCGCCGGTTTGATGGTCGTGAACTGCGCCAGAAACCCTGCGACTAGCCGTGTTTCCGCGCTGCCGTCCTTTCCCTCGGTGGGCGCCTGGATTCCCCGCCAGGCCTCGAAACTCGAATAGCCTAGCGTGGGGACGGCCTGGCTGGTCAGGTAGGCGCGGATGATTTCGCGCATCATGTCGGTGGACTGGAGCCGGGCGATGCCCGTTCGGTAGGCGATCTCCGATGTCACCGTGCTCTTGCCCGTCCCCGTAGTGCCACCGATCAGAACGATCAGCGGCTTGCCGCTGCGTTCGAACTTCCGCCAGGACAGATACCGGTCCGCGGCTTCCTGCGAACAATGTTCCTGCAGGCAACGATGGGTCAGTCGGCGCAGGGTCTTGTGGTCGACCTCGGTGTATCCACCATTGCGCAGGGTCGCGAAGACCTTGTGTGCCCCCTTGCGCGCGACCCGTTCCGGAATGGCGCAGGCGATCAGGGAATGGGAGAGTATCCCGACGGAAAATGGGGAGGTCTGACCCGAGGTCGTGACGATGATGTTGTGAGCCGCGCCGGTGGGCTGCTTGTCGGGCAATGAAACGGCCGGGCCGAATTTCTCCTTCAGCAGTCTCCTGACACGGTCCTTCAGCGCCGAACTGGTGATTTCGGAGGCGTCTTTCAGGTCAGACTTGAGCGTCTGGGCGATCTCGTAGGCATCGTTGAAGGGAAGACCCGAGTTGACCAGGGACTGGGTGAGGATCCCGCGCAGATAGGGGGTGCGATCGCCCTCCGGTTCCTTGATTACGACCAGTTTCGCCATGCCAATGACCCTAACGAGGGAGTTTCCAGTTTACTTTTCGGGGTCCCTGCGAGGCCGGCTGCGCACCCGCATCCGATTGAGTGGCGGAGGTCTCTAATACAGCCGAGCCGCCTTCAGAGAATTGCGAATGTAATTATACCGATAGACGAGGTGAATGTGATTTTTTGTGACACCTGTCGGCACAGACGCGACACTCGCGACTTGATTTGCCGTTCGCGGGTGCGGGTTTACGTTTATGTGCGCCATTCTCGCCTCGAACACTGGCTTTGTTCGTCGGTTCATGTTATGAAAATCCGTAAATTTGTGCGGTCGTTCGCTGGAGTGGCGGAAGCTAGCGGGGGGCAAAGGTCATGTCAGTCGATCGAATAGGGGTTTCGCGCAAACCTGCCGGCGGAGCAACAACCGCTTTCCGGATGTTGTCGGGGATCCGGCGTCCTTCTCAGTATGTAACCACGGATGGAAGAGTTGATATGTTGAACCGAACCCGGGCTATTGTTATCAGGCACTACAAGACACTGTTCAACGAGACCCGCAAGATCATGGGGTGGCGGGACGCCCCCGGTGCGGAAGGGTGGATGGAAGACGCGAAGTGGATCGAGGAGGTCCTGTGGGAGCGCGTCGGGAGCCTCGATGCAGTCTGCTCCAGCAGCCTCGAAAGGGCCCGAAACACCGCGATGCATTTCGCCGCGCGGTTCGGTGTGTCGGATGTTGCCCACAGCGACGCGTTACGAGAGGTCAACTACGGGGCGTTGTACGGTAAAACGAAGCGTTGGGTGACCGAAAACATCCCACAGCACAAGAATGACCCGGATTTCGTGTATCCGGACGGCGAGAGTTTTCGCCAGATGCAGGAACGGAGTGTTCGCTACTTCCGCTCGCTGTCGAGGCGATACCCCGGCCAGACGGTTCTCGTCGTGGTGCATGCGGGCGTCATCCGGGGGCTGGTGAGCGAATTCGCCGGACTCGACTATGCAGACAATCTGAAACGCAAGGTATCCCACCAGTACATCGGGGTCTTCCGTCTGCGCGATGATCAGTGTGTGCGATACGATGAGCTGGGTAAACCGTCCGGGTTTGTCCGTGAGAATGTGCTCGAACTCCCCGTGACGCTACCGACGCCGCGCGATGCGCCCGCCACGAAATGTGATAAGAAAACTCGATTGCCTCTATATCCCTTCGGCGGATTCGTACCGTTCTGACGCACGTCACCTACGTTCGCCGCCCGCAGCGGTCGCCGCAGAAGTCTGGTTTGCGGGTTTCTCCGCACCCTGCTTACGTTTCCGCCCTGTATGCCTCAGGTAAGCATTGACTGCCGGTTTCAGGGTCTGGAAACGGTATTCCCCTGCGCCAGTTTTCGCCGCTTCTGCGCCCAGCCCCTGTTGAAGTATTTCTCCAGGCTTCGCTTCACGCGTGCGTAGAAGAGTGAAATACCCTGCGCCGACAGCTCAGCGCGCAGTTCATCGAGTTTCATCAGTGCGGTGGCGTAGACGACATTGATGGCGCTGGCGTCGACGACGACCCATTCAACCGGGGGTTTGGCCTCGGCGATGATAATGGCGGCGAGCGTGGTCTTTGATATCCAGTCAAGAGGGGTGCGCGGGCAGCGGGCACCGTGATGGATTTCCCGGTTGTTCAGGTGTATGGAACGATTCAAAAATGGTGACCGTCTAAACTCAAAGAGATCCCGAGTGTTTCTACCGAGACGGTCATGGGGCCGGATCGGCCCGAGATCGGGAAAT
>JAJDOJ010000199.1 GCA_022340215.1 Gammaproteobacteria bacterium | reverse complement strand
TCCACGCCATACGGTGCGAGGAAGCGTATCACACCCCATTCCATAGCGGTGACCAGCCGGCGTACGCCGATCGTCAGACGGCGCAGGTCAAGCAGCAGGTACAGCACCACCTGTCCGGGTCCGTGGTAGGTGACCTGACCGCCCCTGTCCACCCTGACGATCGGGATTTCCCCGGGATCGAGAAGGTGCTCGGGCCGGCCGTTGAGACCCAGAGTGAAGACCGGGTCGTGCTCCACGACCCAGCAGGTATCCGGGGTATCGGGGCCACGACGATCGGTGAACGATTGCATGGCTTGCCACACCGGCTCGTATGCCCGCCGCCCTAGATTTTCTACCACCAGTTCCAAGGGAAAACCGCCGTTCAGAGCGCCATGATGACGTCTTCGCAATCGGTCAGCTCCTGGTAGATGCGATCCAGTTGCACCCGACTGCTCGCGGTGATCAACACCGTCACGCTGGTGTACTTGCCCGTCGCGCTGCTCGTGCTCTTGACGGCGTGTTCCGAGACGAACGCCACGTGGTTCCCGACGATCTCTACCACGCGTTCCCGAAACCCCGGCCTGGAGAGCCCCATCGCCTTGATCGGGAAATCGCATGGAAACTCCAGTATGTCTTCATCCCGCTCGTCCATAATCACCTTATCTGGCGTTGTTTGAGCGCGGACTCTCCCTATCGTCCCGCGCTCACGCCCGCACCGCCGGCTCCCAGCCCGTGCGCAGAACGATCACCGGGAAGCAGCGTGCCGGCCCCGCGCCTCACGCAAGAGCGACCGGACGGTATGCCAGACCGACCCGGGCCGGCCGTCACCGACCGGGGCGCCGTCCAGGGTCGTGACCGCCAGGACCTCCTTGGTGGAACTCGTGATCCATACCTCCCCGGCAGTGTAAAGTTCGGCCTCGGGTATCCGGCGCTCTTCATGGTCCAGTTCGTTGCGCCGCAACAGCTCCAGGACCACATCACGGGTGATGCCGGACAGCAGGTCCGCTCCCTTCGGTGGCGTGACGATCACACCGTTGCTCACGATAAACAGGTTGGTCGCCGCGCCTTCGACGGCAAACCCCTCGCGGATCAGGATGGCCTCGACGGCGCCGTTCTCGATGGCCTCCTGGCGTAGCAGCACGTTGCCGATCAGACTGGTCGCCTTGATGTCGCAACGTCGCCAGCGGATGTCCGGGCGCGTCACCGCCGCCACACCGTCGCGAAGCTCCTTCTCGGACGGCTGGCTCATCGGACCCGCCATCGCAAACACCGTGGGCGTGGTGTCGGGAAACGCATGATCGCGCGGCGCCACGCCCCGTGTGACCTGCAGATAAACGGTAAGGTCGCCACCACCGGCCTGTTCGATCAGGCTAGAGACGATCCGGCACCACTCGGAATCGCTGCACGGCAGGGGAATGCGGGTCTGCGCAAGACTCCGGCCCAGACGCCGTAGATGTTCTTCCAGCCGGAACGCCATCCCCGCATAGACCGGGATCACCTCATAGACCGCGTCACCGAACAGAAAGCCCCGGTCGAGTGGAGAGACGCACGCCTCGGACAGGGGCAGGTAACGCCCGTCCAGATAGGCGGGCCTGACATCCGCTGCGAACTGCGCGACTACTCGAGCCAAAGCAGAACGGTGTCGACGGCCTGACGCCACAATCCACCCTCTGGAACCGGCTGCAGGGCCACCAGCGGCTGCCGCTCGATCTCCTCACCTTCCAGGGAAACCACCGCCTCACCGACGGGCTGTCCGCGCCCCAGCGGGGCCATGACCCGGGCGCCCAGTTCCATCCTGGCCTTCAGGTTGTCGTACTGGCCGCGGGGAATCGTGACGTAAAGGGTCTCCTCGGGGCCCACCGGAACGTTTTCCTGTTCGCCCTTCCAGACCCGCGGCAACGCGAGTTCCTCCCCGACCTCATAGATGCGGTGCGTCTCGTAGAACCTGAAACCGTAGCTGAGAAGAGCCTGACTGTGCGTCGCGCGGGCGCGCTCGCTGCCGGTTCCCATCACGACAGATATCAATCGCATCCCGTCATGCACCGCAGAGGCGGCAAGACAAAAGCCGGCCGACTTGGTGTGACCGGTCTTCAGACCGTCCACGGAATCGTCGCTCCACAACAACTTGTTTCGATTATGTTGCGTGATGCCGTTGAAGTCGAAATTCTTTTCCGAATAGACCTCGTATTCCTCGGGGAAATCCCGAATGAGCGCTGCGGACAGGGTCGCGATGTCCCGCGCGGACATATAGTGGTCCGCGCCCGGTAGGCCAGTGGCATTGGTAAAGTGCGAATTCTTCAACCCCAGCGCCCTCGCCTCGGCGTTCATCATGTCGGCGAACGCGGACTCGCTTCCGGCGATGTGCTCGGCGAGCGCCACGCTGGCGTCGTTTCCGGACTGGATCACCACGCCCTTGATGAGGTCGTCGACGCTAACGCGCTTGCCGACCTCGATGAACATCCGCGATCCTTCCATGCGCCAGGCCTTCTCGCTGACCAGTACCGGGTCGTCGATACTGATATGTCCGTCCGCCAGTGCCTTGTAGACGACGTAGGTTGTCATCAGTTTGGTGATGCTGGCGGGTTCCAGCCGCTCGTCGGCGTTCTTCTCCGCCAGCACCCTGCCGCTGTTCGCATCCTGGAGGATGTAGCTCGATGCACTGAAGGACGGCGGGGCGGGGATCGGACTGTGCGCGGCGGACAGTATCGCGGGCCAGAACAGGACGAGAGCGAAGAGCAGATGTCGTCGGAGCATTTCTAGGATCATTTCTAACTGACTACCCTGGTGGTGAACCCGCGGCAGACGCGACTCCGGGGAGCGCTTCCGCCGGGGGTGAAGGTTGGATCCGCAGCAGTGCGGCACGGGCTTCGGGAACCCCGCATCGCCCCGCGCGACCGGTGACATCGGGAATGCCGGGCGCGGGACGATGCGGGGCCTGTGGTTGAAACCGGGCTGCTGTCACTGCGGGCTTGCGATGGACCTGCAACGGCCCGATTGTATACCCGTCACGGACAGGTTTTCCCGGCACGCACGCCCGCTTCGTCCCGTGGCGGCGTTGCGATTCCTGGCAATAGAGCGGCGATTACGCATCATCGCGCCTTGCCACGAAACGAATATGACACACACTTTCTCGTGAAGACCTGTCCGCGACGGGTAATCGTTTCATGTCTCCTCCACCATGAGGGAAGCCCTGAACAAATGGCTGCGCCGGCGCATCGCTGCGTTGCGCGGTGCTCGCTTCCCCGTCTATCTGCTTGAACTGTCTTGGTCGCTGCGCTCCGTGCGCCTTTCTTTGCATCCGTCTCGCTCGGTTGTTCGGAGCTTCACGAGTGCGCGGCGAACCGTCAATCGATCACCAGACGGTAGCCGCCCAGACCCAGTGAACCCAGGCGGTCGTAGACGTTGTCCGCCGATTCGACATCCTCGAGCGGACCGACCCTGACCCGATAGATCACGGAACCGTTCGAGCTACCGTCGTAGATCGCGACATCCGCGATCTCGTGGCCTTCCAGGGTCGATTTCAGGGTCTCGGCGTTTCCACGGCTGGAAAAGGCCCCCACCTGGATGAACAGCTCGGGTGCGGGAGTAGGCGGCGGAACGGCGGCGCCCGCATCCCGAGCCGAATCCGGGGTTATCGCCCGCACCTCCACGAGTCCAGTGCCGTTCTGCGCGATACCCAGCTTCGTCGCCGCTGTGTAAGACAGGTCGATGATCCGGTTGTCGTGAAAGGGGCCGCGATCATTGACGCGCAGAACTGCGGTACTGCCGTTCTCGAGATTGGTGACCCTCACATAGGTCGGCAACGGCAACGTCTTGTGTGCCGCCGTCATGGCGTACATGTCGTAAGGCTCACCACTGGAGGTCCGCTGTCCATGAAACTTGGTCCCATACCACGAGGCCACGCCGCGCTCCATGAAGCCCTCGGCACTGTCGAGGGTCTTATAGCGCTTGCCATTGACCCGGTAGGATTTCGGATTACCGTACATACTCCTGGGTTCCCAGTGCGGTATGGCATCCGGGATATCGGCCGGCACCGTGTCAACCCCCGGCCCGTCGTTCTGATCGACCAGACCCTGTTGACCGCCACAGGCCGCGATAAGAGCGGCCGCCATGGAAACGAACAGCGCTCGAACCGGTTTATTCTTTTTCACCTTTTTGACTTGCCTCCACCGTCCTGGCGATCTCTTCGCTCAACTGGTGCACCGCCATCGCATAGAGCTGGCTGCGGTTGTACCTTGTGATGACATAGAAGTTGTGGAAGCCGACCCAGAATTCCTTTTCGTCTCCGCTGCTTTCGTACTCCAGCAACGCCACCTTGTGTCCGTTGAGGTCGACGCCTTCCACGACGACACCGGCTTTCTTCAGCGACTCTGACGGAATCGCTGGCTTGGTCCCCTTCTCGACGAGTTTCCGGTGTCCGACACCCGTCACGCTCGCGGGCACGGTGACGGTCTCGCCGTTGCGCCAGCCATGACGACTGAAATAGTTGGCGACGCTGCCGATCGCATCGTCCGGGTTCCACAGATCTCGCTTGCCATCACCGTCGAAATCGACCGCGTAGGCCCGGTAGCTGCTCGGGATGAACTGACCTATCCCCATCGCCCCGGCATATGACCCCTTCACCATCGGCGGATCCATGGATTCCTCGCGTGACAGCAGGAGAAACTCCTCCAGCTCCTTGCGAAAAAACATCTTCCTGGGTTCGTAGTCGAATCCGAGCGTGGTCAGTGCGTCCAGTACCCTCTGTTTGCCGGTGCGTGTTCCGTAGAGCGTCTCGACCCCGATGATCGCCACGATCACCTCCGGGTCAACGCCATATTCCTTCGAGGCGCGTTCGAGTGACTCACGATGTTCGGCGTAGAACCGCGCACCTCCCTCGATTCGAGAGGGGGTCAGGAAGATCTCACGGTACTCGTACCAGGGTTTCGCCTCGGCGGGTCGCGCGATCGCCTTCAGGATTCCGTCCTGCCGCTCCACCGTCGCGAACAGGCGCGACAAATCCGCGGGGTCGAAACCCTCGCGCCGGCTGAGATCGTCGATGAACACGCGGACGTCCTCCCGCGCCTCGTACCCGGTCGACGTTGCCGGTGACGCGGCCTGCGCGGGGAGTCCGAAGATGAGCAAGGAAACCAGGGCCACGAATCCTTGCAGCGGGGTCGGTACGCGGACGGTTCGGTTCTTGTTCAACGTGTCAGCAACCGGCGGTGTGATTGAATGGACATCAGGATACCGAATGCGGCCATCAGGGTCACCAGCGACGTTCCTCCGTAGCTGATCAGCGGCAGGGGCACACCCACTACGGGCAGAACGCCGGAGACCATCCCGATATTGACGAAGAAATAGACGAAGAAGGACATGCTGAGCCCGCCGGCCAGAAGCCTCGAATAGGTGTCCGGGGCACGGCATGCGATGTACAGGCCCCTCAGGACGACGAACCCATAGACGATCATCAGGCCGAGGGCGCCCAGAAAACCGAATTCCTCGCCGAAAACTGAAAAAATGAAGTCCGTAGACCGCTCGGGGATGAAATCGAGTTGCGACTGCGAGCCGTTCAACCAGCCCTTGCCGTAAACCCCCCCGGATCCGATCGCGATCTTGGACTGAATGATGTGGTAACCCGAGCCGAGAGGATCGCGTTCCGGGTCCAGCAGGGTGAGGACCCGGATGCGCTGATAGTCGTGCATGAAGTGCCACAACAGCGGGGCGGCCGCCGCCGTCAGGACACCGTGGATCAGGATCAGGCGCCAGCTGATGCCGGCGAAGAAAATCACGAACAGTCCCGCGGCGCAGACCAGCAGCGCCGTGCCGAGATCCGGCTGAATGGCGATCGGCACGGCCGGTGCCGCGACGATCGCCGCCGCGACACCAAGCTGCTTGATTCCCGGCGGCAGGGACTTCTCGGAAAAATACCAGGCCAGCACCATTGGCACCGCGAGCTTCATGACCTCCGAGGGCTGAAACCGGATTACGCCGAGATCCAGCCACCGCTGCGCGCCGTTGCCGCTCTCGCCTGCGAACAGCACCCAGAGGAGCAGGATCAATCCCGCCCCGTAGATCCAGGGCGACCAAAGGGATAGCCTGTCGGGCGGAATGCGCGACAATACGATCAGCACGATGAGACCGGCACCCAGTCGAACACCCTGACGCATGAGTAGTGCCATATTCTCGTCGGCGGCACTATACAGGATCAGGAATCCGAGCGCCGAGAGCAGCGCAATGGCGCCGAGCAACGGGAAATCGACGCGCAACAAATTCTGAAGCGTGTCCCCCATTCCCCTGCGGTCCTCGAAGTGCTCGATCGGTATCACGTCATTCAGATCCCGGTACCACCCGTGCTGCCGAGGAGATAATAGTCCATCACCCTGCGCGCCACGGGAGCCGCCACCGAACCGCCGTGGCCGCCATTCTCGACAATTACTGCCACTGCGATCCGCGGATCCTCGGCCGGCGCGAACGCGACGAACAGGGCGTGGTCGCGCAGTTTGTCGGACACCGTGTCCCCGTCGTATTTCTCTCCCTCCTCGAGACCGAAGACCTGCGCCGTACCGGTCTTGCCCGCGATGGTGTACGGCGCGTCATGACCCATGCGCCAGGCCGTACCATTCCGTTTGCGGGTCACCCCGACCATCGCGGAGACGATCTGGTCCCAGTACCCGTCGGCTGCAAGCCGAACCGGTTCGAGCCTGACAGGTCCGACGGGCTCGAAGCCGTTCGATCCCTGCCTGCGTACCGCGCGCAGCAGCCGCGGCTGCACCCGCTGCCCCCGGGTAGCGATCGTACTGACAGCCGCGGCAAGCTGCAGTGGGGTCGCAAGCATGTAGCCCTGCCCAACCCCGGAGATCACCGTCTCGCCCGGGAACCAGGGTTGGCCATGGGCACTGCGCTTCCAGGCCGGTGATGGCAGCAGGCCACCCGCCTCTCCGGTGGAATCGAGGCCGGTCCGCGAACCGAGCCCGAAGCGCTCCAGGAAGTCGTGCATCCGCTCGATACCCATCCGGTAGGCGAGATCGTAGAAATAGACGTCGCAGGACTGGACGATGGACTTGTTCAGGTCCACCTTCCCGTGGCCCCCCCGTTTCCAGTCACGATACCGGCGCTTGCCGTTCGGCAGGCGGTAGTAGGCCCCCGCCTGGATGGTGCGCTCGGCCGTGGTGACGGAGTAGTCCAGGCCGGCCAGCGCCATCAGCGGCTTGATCGTCGAGCCCGGGGGATACTGTCCGCTCAGAGCACGATTGAACAGCGGCTGTTCGGGGTCGTCCGACAACTCACGGTAACGCGCCGAGCTGATGCCGTTGACGAACTGGTTTGGATCGTAGCCGGGGTTGCTCGCCAGCGCGAGCACCTCCCCGGTGCGGGGATCCAGCGCGACCACCGCCCCCCTGGAGCCGACCAGCGCCTGCTCGGCGACCCGCTGCAGATTGGTGTCGAGCGAGATGACCAGGTCGCTCCCGGGAACGGGAAGCTGCTCATCGAGCACCCGCAGGGTGCGGCCCTGGGCGTTGATTTCCAGCCGCTGCACACCGACCCTGCCATGCAGCAGGTCCTCGTAACGCTTCTCGACACCGAGCTTGCCGATGTGGGTGGTACCACGGTAGTTGTCCCGGTCGACGCGCTTCAGATCGCGATCGTTGATACGGCCGACGTATCCCAGTGCGTGAACGCCGGTTTTACCCTGCGGATAGTAGCGTCCCGGCCGCGCCGCGATGTCCACACCGGGAAACTCGTGGCGGTGCACCGCGAAACGCGCGACCTCGTCTTCATCCAGATTGAATCGCAGCGGGACCGGCTGAAACGAACGCTTTCTGCTGACTTCCTTGCGGAAGCGCTCGACGTCCGCCTCGGTAAGATCGATGATCCCCGAGAGCCGCTCGACGACATGGTCGATGTCCCCGACGTGGGAAGGTGCAATTTCGATGCGATAGTTCGCCCGGTTCCCCGCCAGCAGGACGCCGTTGCGGTCGTAGATTGCTCCTCTGGGAGGCGGCAACGCAACGACGCGTACTCGGTTGTCCGTCGACAGGGTGGAAAAATGCTCGTAGCTGACGATCTGCAGCCAGGCCAGGCGCCCGGCCAGCGCCGAGATCAGACCGCCGACCAGAATCGCGGCGGCGAGGGCCCGCGAGGCGAACAGGCGCCGCTCCGCGGATGGATCCTTGAGATGTTCCCTACTTCTGCGGGTACCCGGAAAAGGCATAAGGTCCCATGCAATTGAGCGCACCCGAAGCGAAGAACCCGTTATCGTAAAGCGCCGCGGGTGCGCACCTGACACATCGCCCGGAAAAGCCCTCGATCCGCCGCGCTGCGGCTCGCCCTCTAGGCTTCGAAACGGGGAACACCCGCCGCCAAAGCCGCCGACCGATTCAGATGGAGGTCAATGACGCCGCCGATCCCCGTTCACCTTGCCGTGAAACTCCCGGAATCGCGATCCAACAGTAAAAATTTTGTGGAGTATAGACCGAAATTCGAAAGGCTACAGACATCCGCGTCATACCCCTCGCCGCGGGGAAGCGAACGTCCGACAAAAATCCGCGAGCGAAGCGACGCCGGCTAGTGCTCTGTCCAACTGATCATTGCGAGTTCAGTTGGACAGAGCACTTAGGAGCCTGTCGGATTTAGGCGATCGTAGCGAGCATGGTGGGAGAGCGAGACAAAAAGTTCACGATTTCGAGGCGCATAGTGGGCCTACGCAACGAGGAATCGGGGATTTTTTGGCCGCTCTCCCATCAGCGCAGTAGAT
>JAJDOJ010000198.1 GCA_022340215.1 Gammaproteobacteria bacterium | reverse complement strand
AAGGCGCTCGACGAGGTGCGAGCCGGCGAGGTCAAGGAACTGAAGGCAAAGGGGTATGAGCCCGTACTGACCAAGACCCGCTGGCTACTGCTCAGGCGCCCGGAGAACCTGTCCGACAAACAGGAGAGCAAGCTGGCCGAGCTGCTTCAATAGTGAGCTTAAACTGATTTTATGTAGATTACAGCATAGCAATAAGCGAAAGGCGCTATACATACCTGATGTTCCATCCTGCCACTTATTAACGCACCCCCAATAACGAAGCGTTTGTAACCGTTCACGGGGTTGCGCGACACCAGAGGAGCGCGGTGCTAAGCGAGTGTTTTGATTTAACTACGTCGCCGGGGGTAGAGGGTCGGGCGAGGATTAGGGGATGGGGAGTTAGAGGCCGCGGAGGCTCGTCCACAACCTTTGGTGGGTTATCTAGGGAGGAATGGGCAGTAGAGAGGGTGGCGGTTTATCCTGGAAGAAGGCCTGCACGGCCTGAAGGATGAACTCAAAAGCCGAATTGAGGGCTATGTGCAGGATTTTGTTCTTTGCCTTATCGAGGGCGGCCTGGAAATCTACCTGGGACATCTCCTCGTGGCGTTGGATGCCCTTAAAATAGGATTTTGACGGCTTGGAGTAGCTTTTCGCCAAAGGCGCGGTTGGGCTCATCGGGTAGGGTGATGAGGAAACTGATATCCCGAATCAGATGAGCGATGCAGAATTGGATGGCGACATGGAGGTCCTTCATGTACTTGCGATAGGCTGAGAAGTAGTCGCAGCCTAAGACACCTTCGAATTCCTTGCCGATGACCTCAATCAAGACCTTCGAGCCGCGGGATTTGTCGATTCGAAACAGGACGTAGAGCTTAGCCTTGAACACCCAGATCCAGAAGCGGTCCCCGTTGCTCTAATGGCCGGTCTCATCCACATTCAGGGTGGCCTCCAGCGGTATGCGCGCGAGCAATTCCTCATAGGGGCGTTCCAGCGACTGGCTGACCTTTTGGATGACTTTTGCTAGTTGCGGCTTATGCGACTGGTACCTACAGCTACCGCGAGATTGCCGATCATTTCGGTCTGCACCCGGCGACGGTGGGACGGGTGATTTACAGCCGAATGCTATCATTGGAAACCTGACCCCTGGTTACTCCAGACGATAGGGGCTGGGGTCGCGGCAGTCGTCCGGTGATCAATCTCGACTGGAACGACGCACGGGACTATGCGGCATGGTTTTTCGAACGGACCGAGGGTCTGACCTGCGGCCTGCCGAGCGAGGCCGAGTGGGAGTACGCCGCCCGCGCCGGCAGCACGACCCCCTGGTATTGGGGCGACGACGGGAAGGTGGCCGACGAGTTCGCCTGGTATGACGAGAACAGTGACGAACAGACCCATCCGGTGGGCGGGAAGAGGCCCAACGCCTCCGGCCTCCATGACATGGCGGGCAATGTCTGGGAATGGGTCGAGGACTGCTGGCATGAAAACTACTCCGGCGCCCCGGAGGACGGCCGCGCCTGGCTGGAAGATAACGGTGGCGATTGTCGCAGTCGCGTGTTGCGCGGCGGGTACTGGCGCAAGCTTCCGGTCAACCTGCGCTCCGCCGACCGTTCCAGTTACCCTCCCTCCGGCCGCAACAACTTCATCGGTTTTCGGCTGGTTTGCCGCCCACATCGTTCGCCCCCTGGCCCCGCCGGTTGTCGCGGGGCTGGCGGCCAGGACTCACGGGTCCGTGCCGCTTCCGGAACCGTCCGTCGCCCAAGGATTACGGGCCGAGGCAGGCATCATGAATGATGGCGCAGGCGCGTCCCGCCCGCAGGTCAGGCGTCGGGCGCATAGCAAAGCCGGCGGCTCCCTCGGTCATCTCGACCCGGAGCCGCCTTTCCCTTTCAGCTCCGATCTCAGCCACCCGCCGAGCAGCAGGCCGATCTCTAGCACCATGCGGCTGACGTGCTCGTACTGGCCACTGCTCAACCAGCGCCAATGGTTCGCCAGCCTAAGATAGATGCGTATCCGGGCGAGATCGCGGTCGGCGGCGGACAGGGCCTGACGCCTGGCGTGACCATGACGGGTCTGCGCCTCGGCCAGGGCATCCTGAAGATCCAGGGCCGCGTCCATCAGGCGTTGTGGAAAGGGAGGGTCAGAAATGAGGGTCAGGTCTCGCAATAGGGGTCAGAAATGAGGAAATGAGGGTCAGGTCTCGCAATAGAACATTTCGGTCTGCACTCGACAACGGTAGGACGGGTAATTCGCAGCCGAGTGTTATTATGCGAGACCTGACCCCATGCTTCCGTTGCAGACCAAGGAACAGGTATATACATCCGATCCCGATAATTTCTACTCGTCGAGCTCGTACATCGACTCAAACTTGGCGGCACTGGTGCAATACCCATCGATTCCGTCTTTGTCGTTGTATACGAGGTAGTCCCCGGCCTTGTAATGGGACGCACCTTCCTTGGTCGTCACGTGACCATCTTCTTTCGCGACTTCTGCCCATACAGGCGTCGTCTTGACATACTTTCCGGCACCCACCTTGCGGTACGTACGGGTGAACACATCCTGGTCTATCGTGTAGATATCACCTTCGTTATCTATCAGCCAGTCTCCGCTCTTACATTTCTGTTCGGCCCCCCACTTCCGATAGACGAATCCATCGGTGTCGAGATCCAGCCGAACAGCGATCACAAACTGGTCCGCCTTTTTCCTGTATCGTTGTCGCATACTCAATAGCTTCCAGATGGACGGAAAAAAATCCCGCTCGCTAGATCTCCGGCAGATCGAAATTTGCCGAGAAATCGGTGCTCTTTACGTCGCGCTCAGCCGCGAGTTTTCCCAGCTCGTGGAGAACCTGCATGTTCTCCGGCGCATCCATGGCGCTCAGCGACTCGATCAGCTTCGGATCTGAAATATCCGGATTCAGCTGCGATACGTTTTCTTTACGCAGGTCAACGTTGTAACGCAGGTAGCTCAGAAGGGGTGCGCCGGCTGCCAGGTCGCGGCGCAGGTCACCCAGCTCGGAATCGATATTCCGTGCCGTTGGGCTTGCCGATATCCACTGCAGAAGCGTCTCCTGCAGTGAGGCGCAATCGTCCATCAGCGATAGCAGGGCTCGAACGGCGTGTCTTGCCGCCATGCCGGCGCTCTTTACCTGCGGGTCGGCGGCCCCCGTACCAATCGAGACCAGCAGGAGCCTGTCGGCTCCGGTGAGCCATCCCAGTCGATATCCATCCAGTGTCGCGTACATGAGGGCCTGCAGCGCCGGGTTGTTGAAGGGACTGGCACCGCCATCGACAAATTCACCCTGCGTAGGTATGTGCCCCGCCTTTTCCGCGATCGTAATCCGTTCCGGATCGAAGTAGGCCGGCGCCGCGGTCGAGGCTCTCACCACCTGCCAGAGTTTGTACTCTCCATTACCGATAACCCCGCCGGTTCTGGTCGCGAAATACTTTCCACGCGGGTTGTTGCTGACTGGCCAGGGACTTCCGGTATCCAGGCGCTTTGTCATGACCAGCAGGCCGGTACGCAATTCGGGACTGCCCAGCGTTGTATCGGGCCCATAAGCTGCTTTCAGTTCTTCAATGAGCTTCTCTTCGTCATACTTGGCCCGAAAGAGTCCCTGCCGGAAAAAGCTTTTCTCGAACACTCGCTCACCGAGTTCCACGTACTTGCTGTAGATCCGCTCGACGGACCACCCTTGCGCCAGCGCCGCCGCGATAATGGATCCGGTTGACGTGCCGGCAATCAGGTCGAAGTAGTCGCCCAATCGGAAATCGGGGCTATCTCCATGCCGTTGCCGGAGGATATCTTCTATCTTCTGCAGGATCGCCACACTCAAAATACCGCGCAGGCCGCCTCCGTCCAAAGCCAGAATGCGTTTCGGCCTGCCGTCGTTACGTAGATGTTCGTCCCGAACTCGTCGTTGGTAGGCCATAGTCGTCCCTTTTGTCCTTTCCGGCCGGATATGTGTGAGGGGCTGTGAGTGATTGCTGATTGTGGTTGACTCGATACGAAAGTCAATTCTGAGACGGTTAAACCACGTGCCTTGCTTCTTTCGAGGATCCGTCGCGATCCTGCGCGGGGCACGATGGACCCATCCATGATGGTATGTCATTTGACAGAAATCGCCTTGGGTCCCTGTTCAGAGCAAGGTGGGCCCCGAAGTCTGCTCAGATGTATCGGGCAAAGCAGCCACCCCTGAGCTGTTACACTCGCCTGAGTGTGCAGGCGTGATCCTGGAACCCATATGACCGAACCTCGGCCCACTCGTCTGGAACAGCTCAAGCGTGCGCTGGAGGCGGGCTTGATCGATCAGGACACGTTTGATGCCGCTATTGCAGGGATGGACGCCCAGCTCCTCGGCGACGGTGCGGTTGCCCAGGGGCAGGGCGCGACTGCCGTGGGCGAGAGGGGAACGAGCGTTGCCGGTGACGCCCTGGGAGACATCAACACCGGCCAGGCGTTCTCCGCCTCGGAAGGTGCCCAGATCGTTTACGCGGAGCAGGGCGCCACCGTGGTCATCGGCGATGCCCCGGTCAAGATGACGGCCGTCGATCGCCAAAGCTCGCTCGGGCGCTACCTGCAGCATGTCATCAGCCAGAACCGTTATCTTCAGTTACAGGGTATCCGCTCGGGTGGCAAACTCGTCAATATCGAGCTGGACCGAATCTATGTGACCTTACGCGCCACGCGCCAATCCGCGCGGCGCACCGAGGTCGATTGGCTGGAGCGCGAAACGGGGCTGGCGCCCGGCGAATGGCATCGTGGCAAGGATCACGCGGCGACAGGCGACACGACCCAGATCTCGGTAAACGAGGCGCTGGCGGAACACCGGCGCCTTGTCGTGCTGGGCGACCCGGGCAGTGGCAAGACCACGCTGCTGCGCTATGTCGCGCTGCGCTATGCACGGGACCTGGCGGAAGGATCGCAACACGTCCGCGAAAAACTGGGTCTGGACGAGAGTGGATGGCTGCCTGTCTTTCTGCCACTGCGGCAGATCGGGCGTTATCTCGCGGAACATCATCCCAGGGACGACGGCACCGAAGGTCATGCCCTGCTGTTGCAGTTTCTGATCCAGGTGCTTAAGAAAGAACGCATTGAGGTGCCCGCGAATTTCTTCGATGAATGGTTGTATGGCGGCCGCGCCGCCATCCTGCTCGACGGGCTCGATGAGGTGGCGGATCCGGACCTGCGCCGGCGGGTATCTCGTCTGGTGGACGCCTTTACCCGCGCCTATGGCCAGTGCCGTTTTGTCGTCACCAGCCGTATCGTGGGATACATCGACGCCTCACGCCTGAGCGAGGGATACGCGACGACGACGGTGCGCGATTTCTCGATGGAAGACGTAAAGCGTTTCCTGTCGCAGTGGCACCGCCTGGTTGCCATCGGGCAGATGGGGCCGGGCGAAACCGCCGAGACATCCGCGGTAAACCATACGCGCCAGTTGCTGGAAGCGATTGAAAGGAACGACCGCGTGCGTGAGCTGGCCATCAATCCGCTCATGCTCACCGTCATCGCGCTCATTCACCGGGATAGAGTCAAGCTGCCGGATCGCCGCGCCGAGCTCTATCAGGAAGCCGTGGATGTGCTGCTGGGCAAGTGGGACGAGGCGCGTGGAATTCAGGAACCGCTGGTCCTGAACGACCGGCCATTCGACATCAGCGATCGGCGGCTGGTGTTGCAGCACGTGGCGCTGACCCTGCACGAGAAGGCCGTCAAGGAGATAGACTGTGAGCCCCTGAGAGAACTGCTGTCCGGCCAGCTGGACACCGACGCAACGGATGCACGGGAGCGTGAGGCGATGGCGTCACGGTTCCTGTCGGTCATTCAGGAGCGCACCGGGTTGTTGATCGCCCGTGCCGAGGACACCTATGCGTTCTCCCATCTGACTTTTCAGGAGTATCTGGCCGCGCTGGCAATCGCCGGGCGTGACGACTACGTGGAATACAGCCTTCGCCATACGGCCGACGAGTGGTGGCGCGAAGTCATTCTGCTGGCAGCGGGTTATCTGAGCACGCAGAGCAAGGAAAAGACGACGCGCCTCATCCGGTCAATCGCGGATTCCCCATCCGAGCCCGAGCCATACCACAATCTGGTCCTGGCAGCCGAGTGCCTGCGCGACGCCGGCGCCAACCGGATCGTCGGGGATCTGGAGACCGATCTGCGCAGCCGCCTTCAACACGAACTGGAGACCCCGGTTTCCAAGGGTCTGCTGGGGGCTGTGCAAATAATGATCACGCGACGCATGAGCGCACAGACGGCGACCAAATATCGCATCGCGGCGGCCGAGGCGCTGAGCAGGATCGGAGGCAGCCGGTTCTGGACGCT
>JAJDOJ010000197.1 GCA_022340215.1 Gammaproteobacteria bacterium | reverse complement strand
CCTGTCGTCGCGCCTTGATAACGAACGATCCCGGCGCGGCGCTGTCCCTGCTTTGCTTGGGCACCGGTCTTGGGCTTCCTGCCCAAGCCGTTCACTGCTTCGCAGCTCACCCGGCGCGATCTGGTATGTCATTTTCCGGCATTCGCCTAAGGCCCCTCTCGATCTGGCAGCGACCCGACAGGTCACCGGGTCATTTGACAGCGTTCGCCGGCCAAGTGTACAACCCTCAGGATTTAACGAGGCTACCCGAACCATCCCATGTCACACACAGCATTCGAATTCGTACGCAGCGAGTCCATTCCGACGCTGAACCTCGATGTCCAGCAGTTCCGGCACCGCAACACCGGCGCCGACCACTATCACATGGCCTCGAAAGACACCAACAACGCCTTCCTGGTGGCATTTCGCACCGTGCCCAGCGATTCGACCGGGGTGGCTCACATCCTCGAGCACACGACACTGTGCGGCAGCGAGCACTACCCGGTGCGCGACCCCTTTTTCATGATGATCCGCCGATCGCTGAACACGTTCATGAACGCGTTCACTTCCAGTGACTGGACCGCCTACCCGTTCGCCAGCCAGAACCGCAAGGACTACGACAATCTGCTCCAGGTGTACCTGGACGCGGTATTTTTTCCCAATCTGCACCCGCTGGACTTTGCCCAGGAAGGGCATCGCGTCGAGTTCGCGAAACCGGGTGACGCGGCCAGTGAACTGGTCTTCAGGGGCGTGGTGTTCAACGAGATGAAAGGTGCGATGAGCGCGCCGGTCAGACAGGTGTGGCAGACCCTGCAGTCCAACCTTTTCCCGACAACCACGTACCACTACAACAGCGGCGGCGAGCCCGAAGACATTCCCAATCTGAGCTACGAACAACTCAAGGCATTCCACGCGCGCCACTACCATCCCTCCAATGCCGTGTTCATGACCTACGGGAATTTCCCCGTCGAGGAACATCAGGACATGATCGAGGAACGTGCACTGTCCCGCTTCGAAAGACAGTCGCTGGATTTCTCGATCCCCGACGAGAAGCGCTATTCGGAATCCTTCGCGATCGAGGCGGCCTATCCGCTGGAGGGAGAGGAGGACACCTCGGGTAAGACCCACATCGTGCTGGGATGGCTGCTCGGCAAGGGAGCCGACCTGCGCGAGAGCATGAATGCGCACCTGTTGTCCAGCGTCCTGCTGGACAACAGCGCATCTCCCCTTCGCCAGGCGCTGGAGACGACCAACCTGGCCTCGGCCCCTTCGGAGCTCTGCGGACTGGACGACGACATGCGTGAGATCGTTTTCGCCTGTGGCGTCGAGGGCTCGGACCCCGACGAGGCCGAGGCGGTCGAGAAACTTGTCATGGACGTGATCCGCGACGTCGCGCAGAACGGCGTGCCACGAGATCGTGTCGAGTCGGTGCTCCACCAGCTCGAACTCGAACAACGCGAGGTCGGCGGAGGACGCTTCCCTTATGGGTTGCAACTCATGCTGAAAGGTCTGGCGTCGGCGCTGCACGGCGGCGACCCGCTGGCCGTGCTGGACATCGACCCGGTGCTGAATCGCTTGCGGGAGGACATCAAGGACGACGGCTTCATCAAGGACCTCGCCAGGCGGATGTTGCTCGAGAATCCGCATCGCGTGCGTCTGACCATGGTCCCGGACACGGGCATGGGCACCCGGCGCGAGGCTCGCGAGCATGAACGGCTGGAGCAAATCCGCGCCACAATGGATGAGGCGGACAGGTCGCGGATCATCGAGGTGGCGTCCCGCCTCAAGGCGCGTCAGGAGATGGTGGACAACCCTGAGATCCTTCCCAAGGTGGGGCTCGAGGACATCCCCCACTCGCTCGAGATTCCGCAAGGCTCGCGGACCGTGGTCTGCGGCATGCCCGCTACCTGGTTCGGCCAGGGAACGAACGGACTCGTATACGAACAAGTGGCCATCGATCTGCCGGCCATGGACGAGGCGAGCCTGGACCACCTGCCGCTGTTTTGCGAATGCCTGACCGAAGTCGGCTGCGGGACGCTCGACTATCTGCAGGCCCAGACCTTGCAGGCCTCGGTCAGCGGCGGCATCGGTGCACGCACCTCGGTGCGTTCGGAGGTATCGGATACCGGTCGGGTCCGGGGACTGTTCGCCATGGGCGGCAAGGCTTTGGTGCGAAACCAGTCCGCTCTGGCCGAGCTGATATATAAGGTGTTTGGCCAAGCACGCTTCGACGAACTGCCGCGCCTGCGGGAGCTGATCGCCCAGATGAGTGCGATACGCGAGACCCAGATCACCGGCAGCGGACACGCACTGGCGATGACAGCGGCGAGCGCCGGCCTCAGCCCGCTCGGTGCGCTGGCGCAGCGCTGGTCCGGACTGGACGGAATCAAATACGTCAAGGCGTTGAACAAGACACTGGACGACAGACAGGCGCTGGGCGAGTTCGCCGAACGCCTGGCGGTGCTGCGAGACCTGATCCGTGGCGCACCCCGGCAGTTTCTCACGGTGTCCGAGTCAGAGCACCGTGACTCCGTGCAAAGCGCCCTCGAACGGATCTGGGCGAAAGAACCAGCACCGGCGAAGAACCACGCCCCCTTTACGCTCGATCCCGTCGATACCAGGATCCGGCAGGGATGGGCCACGAATACGCAGGTCAATTTCTGCGCCAAGGCCTATCCCGCCCCCCCCTACGACCACGACGACGCCACGGCCCTCATGGTGCTCGGTCCGATGCTTCGCAACGGCTTTCTGCATCGGACCATTCGTGAACAGGGGGGGGCATACGGGTCCGGGGCCGGGTACAACTCCGACACGGGGGCATTCCGTTTCTTTTCCTACCGGGACCCGCGACTGGCGGAAACGCTGGCCGACTTCGACCGGTCGCTCGACTGGCTCATGTCAGACGATGCCGGAGCCCGAGAACTGGAAGAGGCCATTCTCAACGTCGTCAGCGACATCGATCGACCCGAGTCACCGGCCGGCGAGGCGATCGGGACCTTCTTCGCGAGCCTGCACGGTCGCGACGCGGCGCGACGTCAGGCATTCCGCGCCAGGGTGCTCGAGGTCGGACTGGACGATCTGCGTCGTGCCGCTGACATCTGGCTGAGGCCGCAAGACGCCCATGTCGCGGTGGTCAGCAACCGACAGACGCTCGATAAGAACGCGTCGTTGGAACTGGAAATCCATCACGTCTGATCAGCCCCTTCCGGCACGGAGGGGACCGGGGGTGTCCTGGCGACCGCTCGGTCCCTCGCTGCGGTCCCACAGGGCATTGGCCGTTAGTCGGGTGTTCGTTCCGCGATTGTGGACCGCACCCCTCGCGCTGATGTGCGCCCTGGCATTCATCCCGGCGATCCCCGGTGCCGCGGAACCGGTGCCGGACGACGATCGGAACCTGGTCAACTGGAACTACGCCCTGGCCTTTGGTACCGGAGCATATCGCATCGCCGACCGCACCGTGGCGGTGATACGCGTACCGCTAAGCTACAACCTGACCCGAATGGGCGACGACCGCTGGGGGTTGAAGCTGACCTTGCCCGTCGCCTTCGGATTCGTCGACTTCGGTTTTCTGGATGTCGTCGATGGGCTCCCGGATCGGTTCGGAACCTTCAGCATGGCGCCTGGCTTCGAACTGGCGATCCCGATGCGTCACAACTGGCGCCTTAAACCGTTTCTCAACGCAGGGTTCGGAAAGGAGTACGAGAACAACGTCACCGCCTTACTGTATTCGGGGGGGCTGAAAAGCCTCCATACACGCGGCTGGGACAAGCTGAATCTCGAACTCGGCAACTCGCTCACTTTCGCCGGGTACAACCCGGACAGCGGCGAATCGGAGTCGCTCTCCGCATTCATTACCGGGCTGAGCTTCCGTTATCCCCTGGGACTGTGCGCGTTCGGCCGTCGGATGAATGTCGGCGCGGAGTTCACCTGGTACGCCTATTTCAACGATCTGACGTTTTCCCAGCCGTTCGACGATACCAAAAGTGTCAGCCAGGAATTCGAACTCGGCGCCACACTCGGCGTATACGAACCCTTCAGGATCCTCGGCGGTTCCTTTGACCGGATCGGTCTGGCCTTCCGTCTGGGAGACGGATTGACTGGCGTCCGGCTGGTCACCTACTTCCCCTTCTGAAAGGAGATTCGGGCGTTCCTGGGCGATTGCCGGAAAATGGCATACCAGATCGCGCCGGATTCGTGCCGTTCGTCCCCTCCACGCCCTCTGGACGGGGAATTCTCATGATATTCATAGTGGCGGGTGTCGCCGGATTGTCCTTGCTGTCCATGACAACCGCAATGCCGGGCAGAAACGCCGCGGCGGTGACGCTTCCGACTCACGCATCACCATTCGCCGGAATGGTACTAAACTCAATGCAATCCTGGTACGCGAGTCCAGTTGGCGAATGCCCAGGCAGCGCTTGCGGTCGCGACAATCTGACACCGGAAGGAAGACCATGACGACGATGAAAGCCCTGGTAGTTGACGACTCCAAACTCGCGCGCCTGACCCTGCGCAAACTCCTGGTTGCACGTGGTGTGGAAGTCGAACAGGCCGAGTCCGGTGAAGAGGCGCTCAGCCACATGGAGAACAGCCGGCCCGATATCGTGTTCATGGACAATCAGATGCCGAACATGAACGGAATCGACGCCATGCGTGCGATCAAGGACAACCCGGACACCGGGAGTATTCCGGTGATCATGTGTACCGGACAGGATGAGGCCGATTTCAAGGCCAATGCCGTCAACAACGGGGCCGCCGGTGTACTGGCCAAACCCCCGGTCGTCGAGGAGCTGGAGGAAGTCCTCGAGTTCGCCGCGCAGCCGCGGACCGGCGTCGTCGAGCACGAAGCAGTAGGAACACTGGCGGCGTCTGGGGAGCTGGACGAGTTCAGGAACATGCTGGAAGGCCTGGTGGGCCAGTTCAGCGTGCTCGCAAGAAAGCTGGAGCGGCTCGAATCAGAGTCGCCGGCCGCGAAGCTCGATGCCTTCGAGCAGCGGATTGCGGCACTAGAGGGCGGTAGCGATTCACCGAACCTCGGCGACCTCCCTCACCGGATCGAACAGCTGGAATCCGCATCCCCAGCCTCGACCCTCGAGGAGTTCTCGCGGCGTCTGTCTCAGATAGAATCGCGGCACGGCCCGATGGACCTGGGCGATCTGCCCGATAGAATTGCTCGACTCGAATCCGAGTCTCCTGCGATTGATACCTCACAGGTCGAAGCGCTCCTGGGCAAGGGGCTCTCCGAACATCAACAGGCGACAGAAAACCGATTCTCCGACCTGGTGTCCCGACTCGAAACGGTCGAGGCGGGCACATCCGCCGAGGCATCCGCTGGTTCCGTGGATTCGGCGGCCATCGTCGCCGAGGCCACCGATGCGGCGCTGGAGAAGAGTCTCGCGGCGTTCGAAGATCGCCTGAAATCGTTCGGTAATGCCTCTTCCGGACTCAGCGAGAGCGATCTGGAGCGTGTGCGCGAAGTTGCCGCCGAGGTCGCTGGCAGCACCGAAACGGCACAGGCCGGCGGAATCGGCGACGAGTTGAACGACGCGCTGATCTCAGAGGCCAGACGCGCGGGCGAAGACGCGGGACGGTCCGTGGCGGAAACCATCGCCCGGGAGGCCGTCGCCGGTTTCGTCTCCGCGACGTCCGGCGATAGCGCACAGGGACCCGCATCCCTGACCGGCGAGGTGCAGGAGCTATCCCGGAAACAAAAATCCTTGTCCACCCGGATCGCGTTGGCCTATCTGTTCGCGGCGGCCGTCGGCGGCGCCGCCATCGCACTACCCTTCTTACAGAAGCTGGGTTAGCGTGCGCCGATCGTCACACCGACACGAATCGGCCCGGGACACTTCCCGGGCTTAGGCGATTTCTGTCAAATGTCATACCATCCTGCTTGTCTTTGTCGTCCGTCCTCTGTGTTGCGACAACAGTGACATAGTTCGACTATGCGCCTGTTGTCGCGCCTTGATGACGAACGATCCCGGCGCGGCGCTGTCCCTGCTTTGCTTGGGCACCGGTCTTGGGCTTCCTGCCCA
>JAJDOJ010000196.1 GCA_022340215.1 Gammaproteobacteria bacterium | reverse complement strand
AGCAGGATGGGCTTGTCCTGTTCGCGGGCCAGTCGCAGTGCCTCCTCGCCCCAGGGGTGCCAGTCGACCGGATTGCCGGCGTGCTGAAGCAGGTAGGGACTGGTTTGCGCGGCCAGGCGGTTTCCTGTCGTGGACATCCTGAACTCTCTTTACACGATCGCGCCAATATAGACCCTGACCGCCACCGTGTCGCGAAACCACAGCGAGCCGCGGGTATATAATCGCCGCGCCTCTCCACCCCATCCGGTGTCTCGGACAGATCATGCGAATACTCAAGCTGAAGCGGCACGAAGAACGGCGGCTGCGGGCCGGCCATCCCTGGGTATTCAGCAACGAGGTCGATACGCTCGCCTCGCCACTGTCGGGATTCGAGGCCGGTGATCCGGTGGAGATCCACGATTCGGGCGGGCGTTGTCTGGGGTCCGGGTATGTCAACCCGCACTCGCTGATCTGTGCGCGCCTGGTCAGTCGAAAGCCTTCGACTCCGTTGACGGCGGAACTGATCGCCAGACGCCTGGAAGAGGCGCACGCGCTTCGCCGGCGGTTGTATGAGGCCCCTTTCTACCGCATGGTCTATGCCGAGAGTGACGGCCTGTCCGGATTGGTGGTCGATCGATACGACGACCATGTGGTCATCCAGATCACCACCGCCGGGATGGAGCGCTTGCGCGATGCCGTCGTCGCGTCCGTCGATACCTTGCTGTCCCCGGAATCGATCCTGTTACGGAACGAAACCGCTGTCAGGGAACTCGAAGGATTGCCACGCTATTCCGAGATCCTGAAGGGCGAGGTACCGGAGACCGTCGTGGTGCCCGAGCACGGGGGACAGTTCGAGGTGACGCTGGCGGGAGGGCAGAAGACGGGGTGGTTCTTCGACCAGAGCGAGAATCGCGGCAGGGTGGCGAGATTTGCCAGGAAGCGCCGGGTCCTGGATGTCTTCAGTTACGTGGGGGCATGGGGGATCCTTGCCGTCAGGGGAGGAGCCGAGTCCGCGTTGTGCGTGGACGAGTCTGCCTCCGCCGTCGATCTGGCGCGTCGCAACGCCGAGCGAAATTCCGTGGCCGGACGCGTGGAGGTGCGCCGGGACGAGGCATTCCAGGCGCTGCGGTCGCTGGCGGAGGCGGGGGAGCGATTCGGCGTCGTGGTGCTGGACCCGCCGGCGTTCATCAAGCGCAAACGGGACGCGAAGAACGGTATCCAGGCCTACCGCCGAATCAACCGGGCCGGGGTGCGACTGATCGAGCGCGACGGGATCCTGGTGTCGTGCTCCTGCTCCTTTCATCTCGGTCACGATGCCCTGGTCCGACAGATTCGCGAGGCGTGCCGGTCGGTGGGACGCAGGTTGCAGATCATCGCCACAGGAACCCAGTCCCCGGACCATCCCGTTCATCCGGCCATCCCCGAGTCGGCCTATCTCAAATGCATCGTGGCTCGCGTGGTCTGAACCCCGGATTGTCGGTGACCTGTCTTCACGGGTCTGCGACTGAAATATGAATCTTATTTGGAAAAAACACGCCGTATACCATTGTTTGTTATATCATCAGGCTGCGAATCACCGTGACCACCGGGATTCCATACCGATGAATGGCGCGGTTGAGGGTCTATCCGGCGAGAAATCGATAATGTGGACCGCTACGAGTAACCCCGCCGGCGGCGATCCGCATCTCGCGAATGTTCTTCACCACATGCTGTTGGGAGGGTAGTGACATGCGTAGGGTTGTGTTCAACCAGAAGGGCGGCGTCGGGAAATCAACCATTGTGTGCAACCTGGCGGCCATCGGCGCCGCGGAGGGCAAGCAGACGCTGGTGCTCGATCTGGACATTCAGGGAAACGCGACGCAGTACCTGATGGGCAGGAAGATCGACAATCCCGATCTGACGATCGCGCACTTCTTCAAGACGACGCTCAGCTTGAACCCGTTCGGCAAGGCTCAGGGGCCGACGGTGGGCGGCATCATTCACGAGACACCGTTTCCGAATCTTTACCTGATCCCGTCCCACCCCGATCTTGAGCCTTTGCAGGGAAGGCTGGAGTCCCGCTACAAGATCTACAAGTTGAAGGAGGCGCTCTCGGCCCTGGACGATTTCGACACCATCTATATCGACACCCCGCCGATACTGAACTTTTACAGCCGCTCGGCGCTGATCGCGGCGGACTCCTGCCTGATACCGTTCGATTGCGATGCGTTCTCGCGTGAGGCCCTGTATACGCTCATCGAGTCCATCGCAGAGGTGCGGGAAGACCACAACAAGACGCTCAAGATCGACGGAATCGTCGTCAATCAGTTCCAGAGCCGCGCCAATCTGCCGCAACGGCTGGTGGACGAGTTGATCGCCGAGGAGCACCCCATCCTCGAATCGCGAATCTCGCCGTCGGTCAAGGTCCGGGAGTCGCACAGTGAATCGATGCCGCTGGTGCACTACGCGCCCAATCACAAGCTGACCGAGGAATTCCGAGCGTTGCACAACGAACTCAACGGATTCCACCATTAGGGCAGCGGGGCCGCACCTCGGCGGCCCCGTTATCGGCTAATCCGCCGGCGGATTAGCCGCCGAAATCGCGGGCGACAAGGACGGTGTGCGTCCTGGCCCGCGTGATACCATATCACGCCATGCTCACCTACCCCGAGATCGACCCCGTTGCGCTCAGCATCGGTCCGCTCAAGATTCACTGGTACGGGTTGATGTATCTGCTGGGCTTCCTGGCCTTCTGGTGGCTCGGCAGGATTCGTGCGCGTCGGGCGGATACCGTGGCGTCCCCCGAAGACATTGGCGACATGCTGTTCTACGGTATGCTCGGGGTGGTACTCGGCGGCAGGATCGGTTACATCCTGTTCTACAATCTCGGCCGCTTCCTCGACGATCCGCTGATGTTCTTTCGCGTCTGGGAGGGTGGCATGAGCTTTCATGGCGGGTTGCTGGGGTCTATCCTCGCCATCTGGTTCTTTCAACGGAAGAAGGGGTGGGGCTTCCGGCGCACCATGGACTTCGGCGCGCCGCTCGTCGCACCCGGCCTGTTCTTCGGGCGCATCGGCAACTTCATCAACGGTGAGCTCTGGGGGCGGGTGACGGATTCCCCCATTGGCATGGTGTTTCCCGGGGCGGGACCGCTACCGCGTCATCCCAGCCAGCTTTACGAGGCGGCGCTGGAAGGCGCGGTGCTGTTCGTCCTGCTCTGGGTCTATTCCTCCAAGCCGCGTCCGGTGGGATCGGTGTCCGGGTTGTTCCTGATCCTCTACGGTGCCTTTCGTTTCGCGATCGAGTTTTTACGCCTGCCGGACGAGCATATCGGTTATCTGGCATTCGGCTGGCTGACGATGGGACAAGTGCTCACCCTGCCCATGATCGTTGCCGGCGTGGCGCTGATGGCCTGGGCCCGGGGGAAGCCGCAGCCGTCGCGGACCCCCTGACGGACGCGCCACGATGCGCCAGTATCTCGACCTGATGCGTCATGTCCTAGAGAGCGGGGAGCGCAAGGAAGACCGGACCGGGACCGGCACGCTCTCGGTGTTCGGTTATCAGATGCGCTACGACCTGTCGCGGGGATTCCCCGTGGTGACGACGAAGAAGCTGCATCTGCGTTCCATCATCCACGAATTGCTCTGGTTTCTGAGGGGTGATACCAACATCCGGTACCTCCATGAGAACGGCGTGACCATCTGGGACGAATGGGCGGACGACAACGGGGATCTGGGGCCGGTCTATGGCGCACAGTGGCGCGCATGGAGAACGGCGGACGGGCAGGTGGTGGACCAGTTGAGCCGGGCTGTCGAACAGATTCGTGACGATCCGGATTCGAGACGGATCATCGTCACCGCGTGGAATCCCGGAGAACTCGGGCGCATGGCCCTTCCGCCGTGTCATCTCCTGTTCCAGTTCCACGTCGCGAATGGCGTATTGTCCTGTCAGCTTTATCAGAGGAGTGCGGATATCTTTCTGGGCGTCCCGTTCAACATCGCCTCGTACGCCCTGCTGCTGCAGATGGTGGCGCAGGTGACGGGACTTCGGGCGGGAGAGCTCATCCACACCCTGGGCGATGCGCACCTCTACCTGAATCACATCGAACAGACACGGTTACAGCTCGCACGTGCGCCGTTCGAACTGCCCCGACTGGAATTGAACCCCGATGTCAGATCGCTGTATGACTTCAGCTACGAGGACTTTCACCTGGTCGGCTATCGGTGTCATCCCGGAATCCGGGCACCCGTAGCGGTCTGAACGGGGGTATTCGCGCCGGGTGGCCTCGCGACGAAGGTAAATGGAAACCGGTTGCGCGCCGCGACCAGGATATGGCACCGGTGATGGTCGGCACCGGATCGTGTCAGCTGCGGTCGGTGATCTGTTGCAGCAGGCTCTGGTAACGGGCGAGCGAGTCGACACCGAACAGGGGATCTTTGCCGGAGTTCAGGTGCTGCTCCACCTCGGCTGAAATCTCTGGCGTAATCAGCTTTCGGAGCTTCGGGTAGACCTGGCCTTCCTCCATATCCATGTGGCCCTGTTGCAGGGTCACGTATTCCTCGAGTCGTTTCCTAAGCGCTCCCTTGTCGATGATCGCGTTGGTCTCGATGACGTCCAGCTGTTCCGCCAGATCCCGCGTAACCAGCTTGAGTAGGGAGTGATCCCGGGTCAGCGTGTCGATGATCGGCCGCAGGGATTCGTCCATATCGATCAGCTGCTCAAATACAATGTCTTCCCCGGGATGATGAATGACATCCGAATACTCGGAGAAATAGTCCAGGCAGTCCTTGAGCAGGAGGTAGTCCGGTTCGTCGTCTGCCTTCATCAACTCGATCTGCCAGATGAGGACCTTCAGCACCTTGCTGAAATTTCTGTGGTCTTCGCTAAGCCGCGTAACGATGTTTGACATATTCCGGAATCCTGTCTGGGTTTTACCGAGCTGGTAGCATTTTTCCAGCAAACCGGTATGGAATGTTGAGATCTAGCCTGTGGATTTTCGCAGAATTTTGACGCCACGACACGTCCTGGTGGTGGTACCCTGCGATTTTGCCGACGAACCGCGGGGCAGATCGCCAATCCGGCGGAGTGGGTTGACGAAAGTCAATCCACGGCGTGACCGCTGTGCTGACATAACAATAAGGCGATTGCCGGAAAATGGCATACCAGATCGCGCCGGATTTTCGTTCGTCATCGAGGCGCGACAACAGGCGCATCGTCGAACGATGTAACGGTTGTCGCAACACAGAGGGCGGACGACAAAGTCAAACAGGATGGTATGTCATTTGACAGAAATCGCCTAAGGCGATTGCCGGAAAATGACATACCAGATCGCGCCGGATTTTCGTTCGTCATCAAGGCGCGACAACAGGCGCATAGTCGAACTATGTAACGGTTGTCGCAACACAGAGGACGGACGACAAAGACAAGCAGGATGGTAT
>JAJDOJ010000195.1 GCA_022340215.1 Gammaproteobacteria bacterium | reverse complement strand
CAGCGTTCGTCGAAGAATCATCTGTTCATTGCACACGATGTCTAGGTTGCCGGGTTGATCGGGGGAAGTTTTCGCACCTTGACGATCACCGTAACGCGTTGTTTTTAATAGATCTAGGCCCTTAAGTCAGTGCCATTCGGTTCTGACCCCTTTACTCTAGGAGTACTAGCTCACACTCAGGGCTGCGATCCGAACCGCGCCCGCGACGATCAAGGTGACACCGAGAAATTTTCCAAGGCCAACGCCAGCCGGGTGAACCTTCTCAACAACGACTGCTGCGGTCAGCGCGGCAATCCAGGCCAGATTCATGACACCGGCCACGAACAACAGGCCCATCAATGCCCAGCAGCAACCCAGGCACAGTATGCCGTGTCTGATACCCATCCATAATGCACCGGCCTTCCCGTCACGCCATTCGTTCAGAAGAAATCCCATCGGAGAGCGACAATGCCGCAGGCACACTTCTTTCAGGGGGGTGAACTGAACGGCACCGGCGATCAGTAACAGCACAGCGGTCAGCCAGACGGACTGGCTGACCATCATGGGAGTGATCAGACCGGTCGACTGCAATCCCCACTGAATCCCAGTCGCGGCGGCGCTGAATGCCGTCCAGACGATCAGATAGGCCGCGATGAAGATCCACGCCTCATGAATCCGTTCATTGCGCCGGCTCAGCGTGGTGAACATCAGGATCATGGGTACCGCGGAGGGGAGCATCATCGCCATCATCATGACCGACCACATCAGGAATACCGCCACGACGTTGGTCGCTGACCAGGCCGGGCTCATGGGCATCATGAGCTGGGCGAGCGGATTGGACATATCCACCACCGCCCAGGCAAGAAACACCCACCCCAACACGATCGCGATCAGCAACGCCGTAGCGGCCCGTGGCTCCTGCCGGGCCAGCGCCATGGATCCACCGGAGGGCACAACCCGAATCAGCTACTGTAAGAGAAAGGAGAGGACATGGCCGTCTTGTCGCTCACATCGAGCTTGAATCCATAGTCGTCGATTGTGAGTTTCTCCGAACGGGCCACGACACCCGTCTCCCCCGGCGCGACGGCGAACGGATGCCCGGAAATCGTCACTGCGCCACCGTTCTGTCCTTCGATCGCCTTCGCTTCAACGCTCCCGACGCCATCGACGGACAGGGAGAAATTGCCGCCGGATTCATTGACACAAATGGTCGCTGGCCTGGCGCCAAGCACCTCGCCGATGAGCGGCGCCAGTTTGGAGAGATGCCCGCCCGCCTGTCCGGAGAAGATCCCCATCAGGGCCTCGTTCTGCCCCGAATCGGCCCTGTCGTCGACATACAGGGCAACCTTCCAGTCTCCGTCCTTCATGTGCCCTGGCGAGTAGGCGAGCATCGCTGCGTTCAGGTCATCGAGCGACACACCGTCGAACGTGCCCTGGTCGATATGCCATCCGAGCAAAACAGTGCATGAATCATCGGTAGGTGGAGAGAAAAAGATGCAGGGGCACACCGCCTCGCAATTGCACGCTTCAGTAAAGGTACCCTTCACATTCCAGTTCGCCATTTGAGTTCCCTCCTTCATTAGTATTCAAGAATTCACGTGACTCGAACCACGTCGCGACTGCCGCGCGTCGTATCTTAGTCGCTTTCTGTCAAATGACATACCATCCTGTTTGTCTTTTCGCCCGTCCTCTGTGTTGCGACAACCGTTCCATAGTTCGACCCCGTGCCTGTTGTCGCGCCTTGATGACGAACGAAAATCCGGCGCGATCTAGTATGCCATTTTCCGGCAATCGCCTTAAGGAAGATAGTCGGAAATTTTCGTGTTTGACTGGAAAGGGGAAACCTCAGTGCGAATCCACGTTGTGCCCGGAAATCGCGAATGGTCGGTTTACTCACTAACCGTCATGGCGGCTCACCAAAGTATCTGACGCTCGCAACAGAATCGATATCCACTTTCCGGGGAGTCAAGGACGACGTTAGCGTCGATGAGCAGCATTCGACTCCCTGCGCGAGCTTTGCACAGATCCGAAGCAAGAAACATTCCCTCGCGGCAATCTCGACAGACTTCCGATGGACTTCTCAATGAGGGACTATCGATACGCCTGTGAAGTAGGGGTGCAGAAAAATCAATACGACGTAGATGACGGCTGACACACCGATCAGCTTTACCTCATCCAGCCAGGTCACCGACGATCCGGGTCTTGTCCATGTGCCGTCACGACGGTTGGTGAAGTAGATGGAAACGATCGCCCATACGGTCAATCCACCGAACAATACGACCGAGCGGATGTCCCCATTGGCGAGTAAATGAGCAACGCCCCAGACGATCATGCCACTCAGCATGGGATTTCGTATGAGGCGCTTCAGTCGAGTCCTGGCGTTCGACGCGCCGAACAGAACGATCGAGATCAGCATCAGCAGCATCGTCAGATGTCGACCCCATTCCGGTGGCGTGTAGACCGGTGTTGGAACCGTGTTACGCCAGCCGATCACCATGAGAACGATCGACGACAGGATGGTGAGCGCAAAGATCCCCTGATACTTGCGCCCCATGGAATCCAGCAGTTCTGCACGCCTGGCGGGCATGACGCAGGGAAACAGGTGAACGAGACTGTATAACAGCACCCCCAGAATCAGTAACCACAGCATGGTTCAACGTCCTCTTGACAATCATTGGAAACGACCACACAACCCGCCACCGGGTACGTGCCGGATTGGAACGGTCCCGGAGACAGGATTGAAGATCCTGAGCGGATCGACCCCGCTTCACTACGCGATCTCACCGAGGGTAGGCGCTGCATCGACAAGCAGCGATTGCGTTGCTACTGTCTGCCACTCGCTCTCGACTGTCCAGGGTAATCGCGATGAAGCGTTCATATCGTTTGGGACTCCCACTGATTGCGAGTCTACTTGCTGGAGGCTGTCAGCAACAGATCGAACCTCTTGCGCTCGGGATGCTTGCGCGCGACCGTGTTGTCCTGACGGCAACCTCCAGCGAGCTGATTGTTCAACAGCCGATCCGCGAGGGCAGTCTTGTCCGCAAGGGTGACCTGCTGGTGCAGCTCGACGACCGCCTGCAACAGGCTATCGTCGCGCAGGCCGAGGCAGAGGTTCAGGAAGCCGCCGCCCATCTCGAAGAACTGACCAACGGACCGAGAGACGAGGAGATCGCCGAAGCGAAGGCCCGGGTCGAAAGCGACGTAGCCCTGTTGAAACGGGCCAAGCTGACCCTCGACAGGGCCCGGACCCTGGAGGCGAAGAAGGTCATGGGGGAGGCGGAGCTGGACGAAGCCATCGCCCGCCGGGCGTCCCAGCATGCCGCGCTGCTTATCTCCCGTGAACAGCTTCGCCTGCTGGTCAACGGCACCCGTCCCGAGGCGTTGAGGCAGGCCGAAGCCAGGCTCCACGCGGCCGAGGCGCACCTGCAGCAACAACGCACACGCTTGACGGAGTACCACGTGACGGCCACCCGGGACGGATGGCTCGACAGCCTGCCCTGGAATGTAGGCGAGCGGGTGTTTGCCGGCTCACCCGTCGCCGTGACCCTGGCCTCGAGCGCCCCGTTCGCCCGGGTGTATATCCCCGAACCGTTCAGGGCGCCAATCCGGGTGGGCGATACGCTGGCGGTGAGCGTCGATGGTGTGGACGAGATATGGCAGGGCACCGTGAGGTGGATCGCCACTGACCCGGCTTTCACACCTTACTACGCACTCAACGCCGAGGAACGCTCCCGTCTGATGTATCTGGCCGAGGTCCAGCTGCCGGAGACCGCGGCCGACCTGCCCAGCGGCCTGCCCGCCCAGGTTGAATTACCCTGATGGAGCCTGTCATCGCGTCACGGAAGCTCAGCCGACTGTTCGGTGAGCTGCGGGCCGTCGACAAGCTGGATCTCCGGGTCGAGCGCGGCAGGATCTACGGGTTCCTCGGACCCAACGGCAGCGGAAAGTCCACCGCCATCCGTATGTTTACCGGGCTGCTGACGCCCAGCGAAGGGACGGTCTCGGTACTGGGTCTCGAGTTGCCGAGGCAGGCCGAGGCGCTGCGTACGCGCATCGGCTACATGACGCAGAAGTTCTCCCTGTTCGACGACTTGACCGTCGTCGAGAACCTCAAGTTCATCGCCCGGATCTACGGTATTCCTGGAAGGCGTGTGTCGGCAAGAATCGATGAGCAGCTCCACACCTACGATCTGGCACGGGTGACACGACAACTGGGGGGGACCATGAGCGGCGGGCAGAAACAGCGTCTTGCACTGGCGGCCGCAACGATCCATGCACCGGAACTGCTGTTCCTGGACGAACCCACATCGGCGGTCGATCCGGAAAACCGGCGCGAGTTCTGGGAGAAGCTGTTCGACCTCAGCGACCGGGGCACCAGCATCCTGGTCTCGACGCATTACATGGACGAAGCCGAACGATGCCATCAACTGGCCATCCTGGAAGCGGGGCAGAAGCGCGTTGACGGGACACCGGAGGAACTGATGCTCGGCATGGGGGCAAACGTACTGGAGGTTTCGGGTCCCGATCTGCGGCAGCTCAAGCGACAATTGATCGTACATCCCGAGATACTCTCCGCCGCACAACTCGGCACTCGGCTGCGAGTCCTGATCAGCGACCGTATCGCGGACCCCCTCGCCTGGCTTGCGCACCACCTGCCCCCGGACAACCGGGACGCGCTGCAGACAGTGCGGCCTTCCCTGGAAGACGTGTTCGTCAGTTGTACCGGAGCACGCCGGCAATGAAGGGCCTGTCGCGTATCGGGGCAATCACCTCAAAGGAACTGCGCCAGCTCAAGCGAGACCGACTCACCTTCGGCATGGTGGTCATGATCCCGCTGATCCAGCTGCTGCTCTTTGGCTTCGCGATCAACACCAACATCCGCCATATCCCCGTGGGACTGGTGGATCTGACCCAGAGCGGCTTCAGCCGTGTCCTGGTCGAATCGATCAGGGCGACGCAGGTCGTGGATTTCGAAGACGAGTATTCGTCGACCGCGGAGGCCGAGCACGCCATTACCCGCGGCGATGTCCGGGCGGTACTGGTGTTGCCGCATGACCTTTCCAAGCGCCTGAGTCGCCATCCACTCCTTGCCCGGGAAATCGGGATGCCGACGAAGGATGACATGCACAGGGCATTGGGACAGTGGCTGGTGGACGGTTCGGACACGATGATCGCATCCGCGATCGGCCGACTGACCAACATGCCCTTCGAGGACGGCCGGGGGATCCTGACCCAGGCCCCTATGAAAACCTTCGAGATCGTCTACTACTTCAACCCAGAGCAACGGTCCGTGGTCAATACCCTGCCGGGTCTGATCGCGATCATTCTGACCATGACGATGATCCTGTTCACCTCCGCCGCCATCGTCCGGGAGAAGGAACGCGGCAACATGGAACTCCTGATCACCACCCCCATGCGTTCGATCGAGCTGATGATCGGGAAAATCGTTCCCTATGTGGCTATCGGGCTAATCCAGCTCGTCATCGTACTCGGCCTGGGACACCTGGTCTTCAATGTACCAATACGGGGCGATATCAGTGATATCTTCCTGGCCTCGCTGCTCTTTATCTGCGCCAGTTTGACCCTGGGGCTGATCATCTCGACGATTGCGAAAAGCCAACTGCAGTCGATGCAGATGACCGTGTTCATCCTGCTGCCATCCATCCTGCTGTCCGGCTTCATGTTTCCCTATGAGGGGATGCCGGTTCCCGCGCAGTGGATAGCCGAGGCCCTGCCGGCCACCCATTTCATGCGCATGATTCGCGCCATCGTTTTACGCGAAGCCAACATATCGGATGTTGGCGGCGACGCACTCTGGCTCGTCGGATTCACGCTTGCCGGACTGCTGATTGCCTCACTGCGTTTCAAGAAACGCCTGGATTGACCACGCGCATCGACAAAACCCATCGAACGCGTCTGCGCCCCCGGAGGAAACGCTTCGGTTACGGATCCGCAGTGAGTCGGAAGCCCAAATCCCGGTCGCTGCGCTCGGCGTTGTCCACGCCCCGCTTGGCCGAGCGCAGAAAACCCGGGCCGTTCCGCCAGGAACCGCCGCGCACCACACGGAATTCGTCATCCCCGCCGGCACAACGCCGCTCGCCACCGCGGTAGCCTTCGTCGTAACCGCTGCACGTCCATTCCCAGACGTTGCCGTGGACGTCGTAGAGCCCCCAGGCATTCGGCTCCAGCGACCCGACAGGCAACGCGCTTTCCCGATGTACCGTGCCCGCGGCACAACCCGAGTAGCCCTGCCGTCCGTTATAGTTCGCCGAGTCACTGTCGAGACAACGCCCCGAGGTGAATGCCGACGACTCGCCGGCCCGCGCGGCATACTCCCACTCGGCCTCCGTCGGCAATCGATAGCGCTTTCCGGTTCGACCGGACAACCAGGCGGCGTACGCGACCGCGTCATGCCAGCTCACACCCGTCGCAGGCAACCTGCTCTGATCCTTTCCCTGGCCTCCCGGCACCTTTCTGCCCGTCGCGCGGGCAAAGTCGTTGTATTCTTCGAAAGTTACCTCGAACGCACCGATGGAGAAGTCCTCCACGCAGACCCTGTGCAGGCGTTCATTGTCATAGCGACCGGCTTCGCTCTTCGGACTGCCCATCTGAAAGCACCCGCCCTTCACCGGGATCATCGAGGGACGCACAAAGCTTGCCGGCAGGACCAGCATCGCCTGCGACCACTGCTTCGGCTTGATCTTTACACGCTCGGTCTTCGGTTCGAACCCACGCGCCTCGACACGAACGCTCGCCAGACCGGGCACGACACCCGAACGGTTCAGGGGACGCCCGGGTGACGCCTCACCCACGAACCGTTCGTTGAGGTATACGCGGGCGTCCGGCGCGTTCACGTTGACCTGTAGTTGCCCGGTCAGCGGTGGTGGCGGCGCACCCGGGGCCGACGCAGGAGCGCTGTCGGGCCGGCCGACATTGAACACGTAGTCGCCCCGTGCCAGTTCGTAGTCGCTGATCTTGCCGAACTGGGGCGTCTGGGCGCTGTGCACCGGGACCTTGCTCTGCAGATAGATGCCGAGTTCCGTACCGGTCATGTAACCATCCTTGTCGAGGTCCCCCAGCCCGTACTCCAGCGCGTCGATGAACGCCGGGGTAAACACGCTGGCCGCCGGGACCTCCTCACCCGCAGAACCCGCGGTAATGAACTGCCGAACGGGTTCGGAGGACAGCCGCGAGATGTGCGGCGGTATGCCCGGCAAGGCCCTGGCCGTGAACACGGTGCCGGAAAAGCAGCTATCGAACAGGAACAGCGCATGCCTGGACTCGATCTGCCGCGCCCAGGCCAGGATCTGGGTCATGCTCAGGGCGCGGCGCAGGAAGGCGCGTTCGTCCTGGACCGGGCTGGGTGCATCGGCGGGCACGAGATAGCCCTTGCGTCCGTCGCGCCGCGTATAGCCATGTCCGGAATAGAAGAAAAGAAGGCGGTTCTTTTCTTCGTATCCGTAGTCGTCGATAAAGCGCTCGAAGGCGCGCGCGAGCTGGTCTCCGCCCGGGTCGTCGTACCGAAACACCGTGAAACCGCGCGATTCCAGTACGCGCTGCACCCGATCCAGTTCACCCGGCACGCTCTGAAGGTCCGGCCATCCCGCGGAGTAGTCGCTCACCCCGATGAGCAGGGCGTAACTATTCTCGTAGAACTGCACCTTCCCGCCGCCGTCGGGCAGTTTGACGGTGGTGAATCCGCGGGTGTCCGAGGCCTGCACTGCACCGATCCAGAGTAGTAAAATAACAGCCGCCAGCCCAGACCGGCCACACGCTGCTATCCGTCCGGAGCTCGCTTCACGTCGGTGGCGACGGGGGAGAGAGGCAAAACCTGATTCGCGTGACATCACCATCCCATGGCCTCAAGGCGCAAAAGACCCCGGATTTCTCACGTCTCGTCCGGCAACCTCCTCGACCGCGGTGAACTTGATGATCCTTTCCCCGGTACGACCCTTGTCGTCGGACACGCGGATGACGATCTTGTGATTCCCCGCTGGGATATCCGCACCAGATGCCGACAGTTCCGAAGGCGAGAATTTGGCATGTTTCATGACGCGGTCGGTGATGTCCAGCTTGAGCCAGCCATAGAGGATGCGGAGCGAATCCGGATCGATCGCGGCCCCGTCCGCCGGAACGAAGGCCAGACGGATATCCATCGGTGTGCGTATCTTGCTCTGGGCCACTGGAGAGAGCACGACGATCTCGGGGGCCCCGGGTTCCGGCAGGAGCATCGCCTTGGGCTCGAATTGGGGGGCGGCCTGCGACTGGGCAAATTCCTCCGGGCTCACCAGCATGAACCTGTCCGCGGTCGATGCGCCACCCGGCCCCAGAAGCATCGCGAGCCAGCAGACCGCAAACGGAACTCGGGCGATTCGGGTTAAGCACGCTGTAGCAATCCTTTCCATTGTCCCTTCCTCCTCGATGGCGTCGTACACTCGCCTCGATCCTTCACATCCGTCCAGGACCCGGATTCAGTCTTTCAGCAGGTCCTCGATCGGCCGCATGAATTTCAGTGATTCACCGCTACCCTCGCGGCGCGTCTTCCTGCCCGCCGCGGGCGAAGCGGTCGGCCGTACGAACCGGACCTCGCGTGCGTCGATCTGCCCGTAACCGGTCGTATTGTTCGGGACCGGACTGCCCATCGCCCTTACACTGTGGATCACGGCGTTGCGCAGCTCCGCCGCCCCGTATTGCGGTTGCAACTGTTTCAGCAGGGCAGCATAGCCCGAGACGTGCGGACAGGCCGCGGAGGTCCCCGCGAACCGCCCGGCGCGCCCGCCCCTGCCGTAGGCCATCGACCGGACCTGGGAGGGAGCGGAGACCTCGGGCTTGACGCGGCCGTCCCAGGTCGGACCCTGCGAGCTGTAGAAGGCCGGTTTCCCGTCCATGACGCTTATCGCTCCGACCGTGAGCACCAGCGGCGAGGCCGCCGTCGAATTCAGGCTGACGTTAGGCACGGACGGCACGAACTCGCTGATCGGGGCGTTACCCCCGGCGACGATGTTGACGGCGACCTCCCGCGACACGCGGCGGGCGATGAGCCTCACCGCAAACAGGTCGCCCGCCCTGGCCTCGAGCTTGATCGTTTCCTTGGGCGGCCCGAGCCCGTTCTGAACGTTGTCCGCGACCCATCTGCGACCCCGTTTCACGTCGTAGACCAGCAGTCCGAGGTCCTGCGTCGCGCCGGGGACACCGGGCCGCTTGCCCCAGTCGTCCCAGATCGCGCCAATCGTGAAGGTCGTCGGCCGCTTGAGGTCCTTGCGCACCACGATCAGCAAAGAATCCTTCGGCAGACCGAGTTGCTTGGCCAGCGCATGCGCCGGGATATCGATCAGGCCGTTCCGGTCCCTGTCCCGCGTCATGCCGCTCCAGTTGAGGTGAGCATAGTTGCCCGCCGAGTTCACCCAGAGGATGTCCTTCGAGACGACCTCCTCGATGATCGGGGTGAGCGAGCTGTAGCCGTCCTTGCGGCTGATGCTCGAACCCAGGGACGCATTGATAATGTCCACGCCCTGCCCCGCGAGCCATTTCACCGCCTTCGCGTACTGCGCGACGGTGCCATCGAAGGCGGCCAGGTAGATACGCGCCTGCGGCGCCATGTCATGGAGGATCTCGGCGACCGCGGTGCCGTGCACGCTGCGGGAGTTGACGCCGAAGAGCCCTTCGAAGTCGCGACGTGCAGCGGGACGCGCCAACTCGCCCCTTTTTACCAGTTCGTCGTAGCGGCTGAATCCGCGATCGATGATGCCGATCTTCACTCCCCGGCCGGTGATCCCGCGCCGATGCAGAGAGCCGACCAGGGACATCTCGACCCCCTCTCCCACCAATTCGCCGCTGTCGACGATCTCGGGCTCGTAACGTTCCTGCGGGGACGCGTATCCGAGGTAGCCGGACAGACCCAGCCGCTCGACACCCGTCACCGGGACGTTCGCATACAGGGTGTCGCCGAGCTGGGTCACGACCACACCCCCGACCGCCTCGATCTCTTTCTGCAACTGCCCCAGATACAAGGGTGACTCTACCCCGAGCGCCACAGCGACACGGCCCTCGCCGTAAGGCACATCGAGTTCCAGGGCCTTGTCCTCGACGGCAAACAGGGACTTCGTGCGCGAGGTCTCCACCAGTTCGGCGAGGTCGGGTGAGAGCCGGGGATGCGCGGCGAACAGGGCCTTGGCCTGCGGCTCGGGTTCGGGCACCGGGGGCAGCTCGTCCACCTGCTTCAGGGCATCCCGGATCCAGGCGCGGTCCGAACTTTCCGGCGCCGCGTCCAGAAACGCGTCGGCATGCGAGACAGCCGCCGCAAGCAGTCCCAACAATGGTATCCAGTACATCGAACGCATCATCATGATGTATAGTACTCCGAAGAAACTCCGCTGCGGAGAATCGGAAAACACCTTTCCCCTAACAGGCGAATCGGGTCCGTCCACTGGCACCGTGCCATCACCGGCGCCCACCCCCATCCCGGCCTTCCCCACCGAGGGGGAAGGCGTAAAACGTCAGAATTCTCCTAGCGAACGATCCTCGCCAAAAGTTTCCCGGCGTAGACCTCGGAGGCCTCACCGATCGGCACGGCCTCGACTGGCCCGGCGGGCCGCGATTCGACCTGAAACCCGCGGACCGCCTCGTCGAGGCTATGTGCGGCCAGCGGCGACATCTCCGCAAAGACATCGTCGGCGCTCTTGAAGCCGGTCTCGAAGAGATTGACGGGTTGGCGGGTCACGAACGCCGCCACCAGGGTCGGTCCGAACGGTTCGGTCGCCGGCATGGCGAAGGTCATTTTCTCCGTAGGGATCGTAACCCTGCCTTCGGAGACGTGATTGTCGGCGTGGAACTGGTTCGGGAACAGGACCGTCGAGCGGTCGGCGCTGTCGATGCTGACGACATTCAGATAACCCCCACCATCGGGGACGGTCACCTGCAGAACCAGAGGATCGCCCACTTTGAAGTTTCGCTGGTTCGCGGTCAGTGACATGCGGCCCGGCGACGCCTCGACGATGCGCTCCAGGCGTTCCCAGGCCCGTCCTGCGCCTTGCGCCGACTTGAGGATGGTCAGCGGGCGTTCCGCCAGTTCCGCACCGCCGGTGAGATTGGGATGAAAGACCCGACTGTCGTACCCCGTCTCCTCGAGCTGTAACCGGATGTATTCACCAGCAAATTCGCTCAAAGCCTTCGGTGACAGCGTCTTGCCCTGCTCCGCCGCCTGCTTCACCCCTTCCAGCAGGCCCAGCGTGAAGTAGCTGCCCTGCGGGCTCGCCAGCGACTTTTCGTCGTCCTGCGCGGCGGAAATCGCGACATAGTTCGCCGTGCCACGCCGGTCTGTCACCGTGTCAATCGCCGGCCCCAGGTCCTTACCGGTCACGGGCATGCCGGGGTAGAAGAAAAACTTCTCCACCACCTGCTGTGTCCCGAGGCTGCGTGTCCGCAGCGTCTCCGTACCCAGGTGCAGTCCCTTGGTCACGGTACCGCTGTGACAGGCGTCGACGAGCACGAGGACATTCCGGTCCCGCATCTCGTCGAGCAGCGTATTGATGTGGTCATCGAGCAACACGGGCTCGATCGTGGGCGGCAGGTCTCCGTTGCGCACGACCCGCGAATCCCGCAAGAGAAGGACCTCGTCCGCGCCGTCGGACTCGTCACCGCTGACGTCCGGAACGCGGGTGCCGTGTGTGCTGACATAGAGCAGCGCACGGTCGCCCGGCCCCGTGCCTTTGATCAGCCAGGACCGGATCTCCCTCTCCACGTTCGCCGTGGTGGCGTCATCGTCGAACAGGATGCGGGTCCGGTCCGGCGCGAAATTCAGCGTTTCAGCGACCTCCGTCATGATCTCCAGGTCGAGTTCGATCCCCGGAAGGTCGTTGATACGCGGATCGAGAAAGTCGCCGACACCCACCAGCAGGGCGCGATCCTCCGCCGGTACCGGCCAAGCGGACACCGCGGTGACGAACATCGCGGCCACGACGACGAAATCCTTTAAGCTCATCCGAAACACCACGCGTCTCATCGCGACGAGGCTGAAATGTATCGTAGAAAATCCCCGCGGATTTTGCCATCGCTCAGCAGCGTGCATATGTCACACCTATAATGGCTCGGGATCAGCGTCGAACCATCCGTGTGACACAGATCTCTCGATTCTCAGAGATATCGGGCACCTGAATCTCCTGCAGCAGAACAGTCCCGTCGTTCACAACGTGGACACCCCTGCCGGCAGGGTTAAACTGACATTGAGGTTCTGCTCCCCGGACAAGCAACGGTCGATCGTTATCGCCCCGACCCCCGAGGGCGGCGTCCCGATGGGCGAAAATCCGTTCGATTGCAGTGCCGACCAGAGCTATCTCATCCCGACCCAGCCACAATCGGCCGCGACCGTGCGCGCCGTCGATCCCTGCCGGCTGATCGCCGCCGCCGAGGCGGAGAGCGCACTGGGGGCGGCGGTACGCAAGGTCCCCCCTCACTACCAGGAGCCGCATACCTGGAATTGCATCTACCAGGTCGGTGAAGACCAGCAGCGGCGCCTGTCGCTCAAGGCGGACGAGGCCTACCTCTTCGACTCACCGGCGGGTTTCGCGACCCTCGATGCACGCCTCGGCGACACCCTGCTCGAATTCAGCCTCGGTGGTCCGCCCAGCGGGCGCGAACAGACCATCACGCGGCTGGCGCACCAGGCCGTCCAGCGGATGGTCGCCGGCGAAGGCATCGCCGCCGAGGCCTCTCCCGACGCAAAGCTGACCGGTGAATGGACCGCCAGCGCCGGCGGCAGGACCCTTCTGATGATCGTTCGGCAGGACAAGGCCCTGACGATCAGCGTGTCCGCTTCGCAGAATGGCGTGCTGACCACGAACGGAAACCGGACGGTTCACGATCCTCCGGAAGGGAATTCGAACCGCAAGACTGGTGAGGGCGCCGTGAACTGCGGGCTGGCGCGCGGTGTCAGACCTGGTGTATCCGATATCGAGGTAGGCGGACATGAGTTCACCGGATTCCGGATTCCACGTCGAGTGCTACGCCGGCTACCAGGGAGAGGAGACGCCACGGCGACTGTGTCTCGGTGGCAGACAGAACGATGTCCTCGAAGTCATCGACCGCTGGTTGTCGCCTGACCATCGCTACTTCAAGGTCCGCGGCAACGACGGCGGCATCTATATCATTCGCCACGACGTCGCTTCAGGGGCGTGGGAGTTGCGTCTGTTCGACAGCGGACGCCACCCGGAGACACGGCTGTCCTCGACCTGAGGCGGATGGGGAGCGGTATCTGCGGAAGCCCTGTCAAATTAGCGATGCGCCATCGCAGTTATTTGATCAGAGGACCTTCCTGCGCATGACCGGTATGCTCCGGGGTAGCTGAAGCCTCTGTTCCCACAGGCGCTGTTGCGGCGCATGAGCAGGCATAGCGCCCAGTCGCTCGGTTCATTCGGAAGAACCTCCGGTACGCTACCAGGACGCCAAGGGCATACACAAACGGGTAGGCCCAGATGAGGACACGATCGATTCGCTGTGCCAGACCAACCCGTCCGCTGGCCTCCATGCGCCGGAGGATGACATTGATGATCACGCTGAAACTGGTAATCGCGAATGCCGTAAACAGAACTGCATCCATAAACGTCAGATAGCTCAGGCGAGGCAGATCTTTCGAGATCACGAAATTGAATGCGATGAACAGCAACAGGTTCCCAGAGGCGATATCGATCCGTATCTTGTAGTCCTTGAGGAACAGAATGATCCAGGATATGAAAACGATAATGCCGATCGGTACAAGGATGCGTATCTGATAGTATTCTGTCTTCCGTTCGGCATGCAGGTGAAATCTGAAGCGGGAGCTGTCGTAACCGATTGTTTGACGTGTCGTGGAAACGTCAGTGTCAAACTGCGTGACATCCCATTCCTCCAATCCCAGCAGCCCCCCCCAAATCGCTGTATCCCTCCAGCTCGGAGAATACATACGCCTTATCGGGCGCCAGCAGGTCGATGTCGATATAGAACTCCTGCGAATCGAAAGGAAACTTCGAGAAATGAAAATACGGCGCCTGCAGCGTGGCGGTGAAACGCTCGAAGTAGAAGGCCTTTCCGTCAGACGTGACTAATACGACGGTATCCTGAGAAAATCGCTTTCCTTGCTGATTGAAAAAGATAAATCGTGGCCAAGGGGTATCTTTATGGCGCACGTACTCAAAAAAGTCATCACCCCGGTACACTCGGAACGGATTGCCGCCGGGGCCGGGCTGAAATCCCAACGCGGGCTCCTGCCATCGCATCTGCAGCGTGTCGACGACAGAAAAATGCTCGGCCCTCTGATCGATATCGGTGATTTCCTCGACCCGCAGACCGATCTGCACCTCAACGGGACCGCCTGCGGGGAGATAGTCCTTGAAGACTTCCTGCAACTGCGCGGATGACTCATCGGACGCGCGCGCGAGTGCCGACAACAGGAAGAAGGTTAGGACAAACAATACCGTATGAACGATCGGTCTTTCCATGAGAGATCCTTCCTGCCCCTAATGCTCTGTCCAACTGATAATTGCGAGTTCAGTAATTATCAGTTGGACAGAGCACTCGTCCGAGCCTTGCAAGATTAGACTGAATCCTTCCCGGCGACTAGGCATGGTGCTGTTTCTTCCACGACCACCGATGACGGGTTGGCGGACTCCGGAGTTGTCCTGCCGCCATCAGATTCCACCGCGAAGACGCAGGACGCAAGCGTACCGATAGCGCCTGCCGAGAGTCCGGTCTCCATTGAATGCAAAAGGCGAGGCTTTGTGAGGACTCTACGTCATCACGAATCGAATCTCGAGGTCGGGGCTCGACAACCCTGGAAGGCGTCACGGGAGTCTGTTGTGCCGGTCGATTCCCCCATTCGCGGGCGGCGATAATATCCCGGGCGATAGCAATACTGAACCAATCCATACAACCCCTGAGTGCGGGAGGCGACGCATGCGATACAGGTCCAAGGCGGTGACGATTCTTTTTCTGACGACACTGGCAAACGTGGCGATATCCGCCATGACGGCGGACGAGGACGATACCCAGGCGTTCGTCACTGCGCGGAAAGCGCGCCCGTTGCCGCGAAGATCGCCCTGGAAGCGGAGAGGGCCTGCAAGAAGCGGGGTTCCAGGTGGCCGTGGCCGTGGTCGACCGCTTCGGGAACCTGATCTCCTTCCTCAGAGACCCGCTCTCGGGATCGCATACCATCACGATCGCGAAGCGCAAGGCGTTCACCGCCTCCAGCTTTCAGGGCGCCACCATCGACCTGGCCGACCGACTCTCCTTTCTCAAGGGCACACCGGGGCTGTCGCTGGTCGGCGGCGGCGTACCGATCAGGGTCGGGGGCTATGTGTACGGTGCAGTCGGGGTATCCGGTGCACCCCGGGAGAAAATTCCCGGTGATATCGACGACACATGCGCCCGCGAGGGTATTGCCTCCGTTCAGGAAACCCTGGAGTTCGCCGATATGTGAGAAGGAGACACGGTGAGCGCCCAGCAGGGAAGACTCGGGCGGAAATGGCTGGTGCGCACACCGCCAACTAGCATTCTGCGCCAGATTTCACGGCTGTCCTACCCGATACCAAAACGCCGGAAGCATACCACGCGCAAGGCCCCCCTGAACCATTGGTCGCGGCGTTACGCCGCGGAAAACGCAGTGGTCAGTGGTCAGTGGTCAGTGGTCAGTGGTCGGTTAAGCTTCAATGAGGCCGCGGCGTTATGCGGCGGAAAACCTACTGACAACTGACCACTAACCACTGACAACTGCTGCTTCAATGAGGCCGCGGCGTTACGCCGCGGAAAACTCGATCCGGCGGGCGATGCGGATCCGGCCACCACGGTGCTTCAATGAGGCCGCGGCGTTACGCCGCGGAAAACAGCCATTCTGACAGCCCAGTGTTGACGGTCTTTCTGGAGCAAAATGCGAGCGCTGACATCACCGGGTAGTACGTGACGCGCATTTCGCAGGTCTCTACACGAAGACGTTTTCATAACTATCTGATTTTTAAATAACGGACCCCATGCGAGCGCTTCCCGGAAATCCCGGTGCCACTGCAGCGCTCGCGCGGTACAGGCGAACTCACACGATGATCGGCGCATGCTGTACCTTTTCGAAGCGCTTGCCGAGGCTCACGACGTGTGGGTCGACGTTTTCGGCAGGACCGAGATCAAGAAGTATAACGTGATCTTCCTGGTGGTGGAGGATTCCATCGATCAACGCGATCAGTTCCGCATGCTGTTTACGACTCAACCGACACTGAAACACCGAAAGCTGCAACCACTCGCCGTAGCCGTTCATCAGCTTGAACAACCGCCGCCAGCGCCGCTGGTCCGAGATATCATATGCAACGATGTAGAGTCGATGGTCCATTACTCATCGCGTAATGAAATTTGGATAATCCGGCAGGTCACCCAGTAAGAAACGTCCCAGCAGCCTTGATTGAAGCTCTATCAGTCGGCGGTAGCTTATTCGGTAGCCTAGCAAAGGATGCGTGATTTCGTGTCCCAGGCGACGCTCGAAGGCGCCGATAAACCGTTTCCGACCATCAGAATTTAGATTCACACTACCGGCCACCTGTATGAAGTCGCTCGGCCTGACCTCACCGTTGTTGATCGCCTGCAGGACACATGAATCGGCGATCAGGGGTCGGAACGGTTCCATTAAATCCAATGCCAGAGCGGGTCGCCCATAACGCGGTTGATGGTAGAACCCGCGATAAGGATCGAAACCCACGGCCGAGAGTGTCACCGTCCAGAGGCGCGCGAGCAGGGAATACGCATAGGAGAGCAGCGCATTGACCGGATCGGTCGGCGGCCGGCGATTTCTTCTTGTAAAATTGAAGGACAACGTCTCGTTATCGGCCGGGCGCAGCAGGTGACCAAACGCGCTGAAATAACGTGAGGCGGCTGCCCCTTCCACTCCCAGGAGTTCTTCTATGCCATGACACCTGATGCAATGTCTGACATCGCGTTGCAGACTCGATATCAGGATGGATTTGTCCTCATCGGACTTCCAGTTGCGTCGCAAGAGAGTACGACTGTTGCGTATCTTGGCCTCGACGAGCCCTTTGGCAAGGTGCAGGCAGATCTGATCGTCGAAGCTGGCACGGTACTGGGCGGTGCGTAATTCGACGTTCTTGTGTCCCGTACCAACGGTATGGCCCATAAACCAGCCGCCAAAACTTTGCCAGGTGACCGGGATGCCGCGCTTCATCAATTCATGCAATGTAGGTGTGGTGAGGTACACATTGCCAGAGAGCGCAAGCTGTGAAACATGGATGAGACGTGCCGTGGTGACCTTCTTGTCGTCGACGTGAATTTCGAGTGTTTCTCCCTTCTTCGATACCTTTGCGTGGTGGGCCTGAACATAGACAGGCAATGCCTCGTCGTGTGCCACGAACAATGGACGTGGCGCGAGGTCGGCGCCTTTGAAGAAGTTGATCTCATCCGGCAGGCAGATTCCATTCAGAGAACAGCGCGGACATTTGGGACTGTCGACCAGGGGTGGTGGTAGCTGCCCCCCGGCCGCAACCAGACGCAAGCCGCTGATTGCGTTCTCTGTTAACCGTATCAACTCATCGTCGAACGATACCCGTACACGTTCGCGACTGGCAGCAAAGTACAGGACGCCTTCATCGCATCGATATCCATGGTCCCTCAGAATCAGTCCTTGCGCGCAGAGTTGGACACGCTCCGGATCATAGGCGCCGCGCGGCACGTGCGGGCGCTTGCCCCGCTTGTAGTCGACCGGGGTGACGATATCGCCCTCGCCTTCCACCAGATCCAGTTTGGCGATCAGACCCAGCGAATTCGAAGACAAAGTGATCGACCGTGCGTGGATGGTCTCTTCGCTACCGGCGCCGGGCGGCGGCAGATCGCCCTGCGGCTGATCGACACGGCGGTGGGAATAGCGGCCCTCTACAGTGTCCCCAGACTCGGCCCATTCTGCCTGCACCCACTCGAGGTAGGCGAGTCGTGGGCAATACATGTACTCATTGACCATTCGTACCGGCAACAGCGGCAGGTCGCCCGAGAACTCGGGAAACGGAAGGGGAAGCTCCTGCTGGCGGCCGGGGGGATCCACGGAACGCTACCCACTTGCGTGGCTCCGCTCAGGGGGATACCCATGGATGGACAGAACCTGAACCATTCGACTTGCCACTTACCCATTGAACACATTCAGTCTAGTTCATTTTCCACGCGTTTCTGCCGGACAGAACAAACCGAGCCCGAAGTGGCAGGCGAAACCCAGTGCGAGCGGCCCTCCGACCGGCGAAGCGAAGTGCAACTGCCAGAAACTTCCCAGGCGGTCGGGTTGGGTGAGGCCGCGTTTTTTTCGGAAACGGTGAAATTGGATGGGGCGGCGTTTTCCGGAGCCGACTTCGACGGTCTCCATTGCCTCCAGTTCGACGACATCCGGAAGATTGCGTCGATTGCATTCGCGCCGGATCTGATCTTCGACCGTAAGGCGTTTCTTGGTGTGCCAGGGATGCAGGTAGGGGGTCACCGACCGCCAGGATCGGGATGGGACAGTCAACTTCCCGCCGACCTCGTATGTTCCGATGCCCTCCAATACGAGACGCCATTCTCCCCCCTCACGCTGCCATATCCTTCGCAACCCCTCGATGATACGGCGTTGGGCACCATCGAATCCGGCAGGCACGTGGATCAGAACTCGATCCAACCGGCCGTCACCATTTGCATCTAGAGGCAGATAAAACGCGTGCTGGTGCCGGTTGTTGGCAGGCAAATCGTGTCCCGAAAACACCGGCGGGATGTTTCCCTCGCCCAGAATCCTGCCGGCGTGGCTGATGACTGCCAGGCGTACTAACTCACCGATGCGAACACTGTCCTCGATCCTCGGTAAGGGCTTGCCGATGATCAGGAAGCGAGCAGTCGTCGCCTTCGGTGGGTAGGACTTTCGAGCAACACGTGTCGGGCGTAGCGCATCGACCGGGCGCAAGTAGCTGACCCGGCGCGAAGCAGGGGGCTGGCTCCAGCCTTGCTTTTGCAGGTCAGCCGTTTCTACGGAGATCGCGGGCGGTAGACCTTCAGGCAATGTGCTCGCGAGTTTCTTGGCTTTTCTCCTGTCTTGAAGAAATACCTGGCGCTGCTGCGCATACCCGACAGCGGTGACCGGAGCAAAAAGGTTAACGACTTCCCAACGCAATTCACCGGTATCGCGATCAACCGTTTCGTCGCCGGGAACGCAATTTGATAGAGGCGCTTGCTCTACCCGCCGGGCCTCGACCCAGGACTCGGCGCGACCGAGATAACCCAAGGCCTCGAGCAAGTCATCCAGCAGTTCAATCTGATCAGCGGGCAGATTAAGATCCGGCCAACGCAGATATAGGGGATCGTCCCGATCTACAGCGGCAAAGGCATCGAACACTAAGGAAGTGTCTCCCGCCTTCCATTGAGGCAGGTAGTGGCGCGTGTGGTAGTGACTGGCCGCGGGGACCACATACTCAGGCAGCGCCCCGGCAAGTGACTCAATCAGTCCGGTCAGGACGTTTTCCCCATGGCGGCTGTTGACCTTGAGTTTTCTATGCCAGGTCGCTATCAGGGCACGCAGGATTCGCCACGGGTCCGGTGGCCACGCGACCTCGCCCTCATTGACGTGGCGATCCCAGGGGTTCGCGTGGTACCGCCCGGCCGGGAAAGTGAACCGTAACAAGAGCATGACATCACTTCCGATAGGTCACTGTGGTGGTCTCGAGAGGGACGCCGGAGTTTGTGATCAATTCAGGCAAGGCCGAACGAATTACGTCCAGTTCCGGTAGATCGAAACCAGTCGGACGCTGCACCTCGATGGCCGTGCAGTCCAGATCGCAGGCAGTGCGCAAACGAAGGCCCACCTCCAGGAATCGGCGAACCTTGAACAACGCCAAAGCGACCAGCAATCGATACACCGGTTGCGGAAATCCGTAGCCGCGCAGTTGCGCCAGGTCTAAATTGAAATATGCTGAGATCTGTTGGGCAACGAATTCGTCACGAGGGAACGGCACGTTGCCGTAACCCTCCTTTGCGCTTTTTCCCTCCCCCTGTTTCCCCGGTTGCACAATATCATTTTTAACACCACCGCTTGCTGCAATTTTCACATCTCTTGCCTCAATAAATCCGGACAATGCCCGCGGCAAACGCAAGCGCCCTCCTGCAAGCTCACTTTGAGCCAGAAATACGCCATGCAATAGTGAATTGATATCAAGCCTCAAGAGTACTGATGCCAATTTTCGCAAGTTCACAATTTCTTGTTTCATATCCGCCAATTCTGTTTTAAGGAAGTCCTTTACTTCCGTAGCGCCATCCTTGTTTTGTGCATTCAATATGTACGGTGAATTGATGCGGTGCGCCTCCAGTACCGAGTTGGTCAACCGCTTCCCGTCCTTGTCGAGAACTTTTACTACCGACAGGCCTCGCAGTTCCGGCACCCAATCATCTGCCACACTATCCCAACATACGGCCTCCATCCGATTCGCCATACTCTGGGCGGATTCAACCAGTAGCATAGATGTACCGTCCGGGCCCTCATATTGTGCCGCACCGATTTCTGGGAAGCCTGTGGGTTGAAAGCGCGTGCCTTGAACGGGTTTAAGTTCGGCCATGACGAGCAGTCGCGGGGCCTTGTCAAGAGTGGAAATATCGAGGCTCATTGAGTTCTCCTTGTCTCCGATTTCTTTCAGTGTCCGATGTACATGGAAAAGAACATCGCATTAAGCGGCGTCATCTGACAGCTCCGATTGGGTCAGTGCCGTTCGCACCAGCGCGCCCGTCGCACTGTAGGTAATCGGGACAAGCATGGAAGCAGCGACCCGTCGTGGATCGAGTTCCAGCAGCTCGGGTACTTGGTCAAATGGCATCGAAGGTATGAGACCGGCGCCGCGAAGGCGACGCCAGGCAATCTCTACTGCACGTTGCGTCTGCTCCTGGTTCCCGCTCGCAAGCATTGGAATTAACCGCGCTGGAACGGGAATGCGCTGATCCCGTGGCAGGTCGGCCAGCTTG
>JAJDOJ010000194.1 GCA_022340215.1 Gammaproteobacteria bacterium | reverse complement strand
GCCGATCTCGACGAGCCCGTCGCCGCGGCCGACGTCTCGAACGAAATTGCGGAACTGTTCCTTGAGCAAGACCGTGCCATGCGGCAGGAGGAAGCAGAGTCCGTGTATAACTTCCTGCAGGGTGAGGGCGAGAAGCTCAATTCGGTTATCGAGGAGCTGGAGCAGAAACTCGCAACGTTCAAGGTCGGTAATCTGAACCAACTTCCGGAGCTCAAGGATTTCAACATGCGCCTTTATGAGCAAACGGAGGGTAAACTGGAGCGGACAGAAGAAGAGATCCGCTCACTTGAGGACAGGAAGCTCAATCTTGAAGCTCAGATGGCCGTCACGAATCCCTATGGAACACTTTACGCTGACCCCGATAAGACCCTGTTGTCCGGACCGGCTCGATTGCGCACGCTGCTTACCGAATACCTCAGGGTCTCATCTCAATATACCCCCAATCATCCCGACGTCATCAAGCTTCGCAGGGAAATCAATTCATTAGAGGGGCAGGTGGGCGGTTCGAGTAAGGCGAGCAGCCTGGTCAACAAGCTGACCGTAACTCGCGAACAGCTGTCAGAGTTAAAACAGAAATATAGCAGTGAACATCCAGACATCGTCAAACTGAACCGCACCATTCCTGCTTTGGAGCGGGAGCTGCGGGAGTTTACCGAGGCTCAGCTTTCGGCTGACGGAGAGGCAGCGAGTCCAACAAACCCCGCCTACGTTTCTCTGAGGACTCAGCTCGATACTGTCAACGCCAATCTCAGGGCGAAGTACGAGCAGAAAACGAGCCTGCAGTCCAAGCTGGTTGAGTATGAAAAGCGCGTCAGCCAGACGCCGTTAGTCGAACGCGAATATCTTACGCTGAGCCGCGGCTACGATAACGCGACCAAGAAATACAAGGAGATCAAGGACAAACAACTGGAGGCGCAGTTGGCACTGGGGCTGGAAGGTGAGTCCAAGGCCCAGCGCCTGACACTGGTAAGGGGCGCCAGAGTACCGACGGCGCCGTATAGTCCAAACCGACCAGCCTTCATTGCGATCGGATTGGTGCTTGGACTTATTATCGGAGTGGGTGTTGCTACGATCGCAGAATACAGTGACGAGAATGTCAGGGGGAAGCGGGGTGTTGTGGATGTGTTCGGCGCACCGCCGCTGGCTACCATTCCCTACATAGAGAATAATCTTGATATCGCCGAAAGGTCCCGACGGAATAGGATGACACTGATTGTCGCAGGGGTGGTCGTCACGGCCCTGCTTGCATATGCCTATTACATCTGGTCCTCTCAGACAGGAGCGGAAGATGCAGGCAATCCGCATAGCTCTCTACTAGGCTAAACTTCAATTGGGGAGACGTTTTTTATGATCGGGTGGTGCGGCGGGATTCATTCCAGAGTGCCGGGTGTGGATATAAATGCGTTGCTATCGCGCCGGATTTTCCGGAACCGAATAATGGGATTTAATGGGTGCGGCTGCTGTGGAACATTCAATTTTTCACCTTGCGAACAGTGACGCGGACTGGACGCAGTGCGATCGGTTATCTTAAGGGTGTCATAGTGCCACGTTCGGGTTGTAGTAGCAAAACCGAAAACTGAGTTTAAGTCGATCAGGTTCTTTCTCGGTAGAATCGATCATCAAGCTGTGACTGGAATAAATTATGGACAGTATTTCAAAGGCAATGTCGCTCGCGAAGAGCGATATCAAGCGATCGCCAGTATCGTTGAGAGAAGAAGAGAAGAATATACGTTATTCGAAGACTCGAAATTACAGCATTCCCGAAGAAATCCTGCGGGAGAATCGCCTGCTAGGCGCCACCTCCGACAAGAAGGTGGTGGACGCGTTCCGCCTGCTGAGAACACGCGTGATGAGTCGGATGCAGCAGAATCACTGGAACACGCTTGGTATAACGAGCTGCAGACCGAACGAAGGGAAATCGCTGACCGCGATCAATCTTGCGATCAGCATCGCGATGCGACAGAACTACACCGTGATGATGGTGGATACGGATCTGAGGCGCCCCAGCATACACTCGTTTTTCGGAATCAGCCCGAAATACGGACTGGCGGATTACCTGATCAGGGATGTGCCGATCGAAGAGGTTCTGGTACACCCGGGAATCGATCGTTTCGTGATGCTCCCCAGCGGGGGGTCACTCGATGCCCAGTATCGCTCGTCCGAGTATCTTGCCTCTCCGAAAATGGCGCAGCTGGTCGAGGAACTCAAGACGCGCTACCCTTCGAGGCTGGTACTTTTCGATCTTCCTCCTATTCTGATCGGCGATGACGTTGTCGCGTTTTCCACCTACCTGGACGCGATCATGATGGTCGTCGAAGACGGCAAGACTCGAGAGGGGGAATTGGCGCACGCACTCGATCTGATTTCGGAGGTTGAGGTAATCGGTACCGTTTTGAATAAATCGGACGAGTTGATGCAGGAAAATCACTATCAAAGTTATTACTAGTATCAATTGTTTCCCTGCGGGGATATCAACACCAACAGCCTGTCGGAGTATGAGAACAATGAGACGGTTTTGTCAGAAATTCTGCATTTCTGCGGTACTCCGAGATTTCTGTGGCTATCGAAGGCAATCTTTTCCACAGAATTCGCGTACGTTCGCTCTGAAATCGTAAATCCGATAGTCCCTAGCGAGATTCTTGGTTTTCGAACGACGTCTGAATGCCGTCTTATCGGGTTAGACGTGTTCCCTGCCGTTTTCCGTCCATGAGGTCGGCGCCATCAAACAAGACAGCCCCAATAGATCGGAAGGGAAGCCACGGCGCGGATTCAGATACGATGACCCGGCATTCGGTATTGAGCGGTCAATCGAGCTGGTCGTAATTCCTGACAAAGACCTGTCATGAAGACCTTTCGATGGTTGAGACGATACGCATCGGTAGCAACGCCGGTAAAAGAGTGGAACAGGTCTATGTTCAGTGAAAATGACTCGAATGCCTTTGCGATCATAAGGCCACCCAAGAGTTGGGAACTTATCGATTTCAAGGAGCTTCTCGCCTACCGTGATCTTTTCTACTTTCTCGTATGGCGGGATATCAAGGTACTCTACGCCCAGACCGTTCTGGGATTTGCGTGGGCGATACTCAATCCACTCATTCAGATTGTCATCTTTAGTATCATTTTCGGCAAGGTCGCTCGCCTGGATACCGGAGGTATCCCGTACGTCCTGTTCTCAACGGTTGCCATTATCCCATGGACATATATGTCCGAGTCGATGTCGGCTTCGAGCCAGAGCCTGGTTGCCGGGCAGAACCTGCTGGGCAAGGTGTACTTCCCCAGGTTGATATTTCCCCTGACCCCGGTCCTGGCGAAGCTGGTTGATTTCTGTATCTCGTTGCTGCTCCTGATGGGTGTCATGATCTATTACAAGATTACGCCGACGCTCAATCTCGTCTACCTCCCGCTTTTTGTGTTGTTGATGATGGCCATTCCCGCGGGTGTCGGGTTATGGATGTCCTCGCTGGCCATTCGTTTCAGGGACGTCAAGTTCGCTATGCCTTTTGTGCTGCGCATGTTGATCTACACTGCGCCGATACTCTATTCCGCTGAAAAGATCCCCGATCAGTATCGGTTGCTCTACTCCATTAACCCGATCGTCGGTGTGATCGAGGGCTACCGGTCCTGCCTGCTCGGAACGCAAATGCAGTGGGAATACATCCTGCCGGGTGCGGTGACAGGGGCATTGCTGCTCATCAGTGGGGCGATGTATTTCCGTCGCATGGAACGCGTTTTTGTCGACGTTATTTGATCGGAAACGGGGTAGCAGGACCCGGCTCGATGCAGGACTGTCAGAAAGATGAAGAAGAATCTCGCTATCAAGGTCGACAATATCAGTAAAATCTATCGGATCGGTACACGCGAACAGGCGAATGAAAATTTTGTCGACGCGATGTTCGAGTTCGTCAGGAGTCCGCTGGAGAACTTCAGAAAGTACCGTTCGCTGTATGATTTCTCGGACGTGGAGGAGTCGGACGGAAATGAGGACGACATTTCGGTAATCTGGGCGTTGCGGGACGTGTCGTTTGAGATACCGCAGGGAGAAGTCGTGGGCGTGATCGGAACGAACGGTGCCGGTAAGTCCACGCTGCTGAAAATACTCTCCAGGATCACGCCGCCAACACGCGGCGAGGTCGGTATCCGCGGTAGGGTGAGCAGTCTGCTCGAGGTGGGTACCGGATTCCACCAGGAATTGACTGGACGGGATAACGTCTATCTCAATGGCACGATTCTCGGGATGCGTAAGCGTGAGGTCGACCGGAAATTCGACGAGATCGTCGAGTTTTCCGGCGTCGATAAATTCCTCGACACCCCCGTAAAGCGCTATTCGAGCGGCATGCGCGTACGTCTCGCATTTGCGGTCGCGGCCCATCTCGAACCGGAAATCCTCATCATCGACGAAGTGCTCGCGGTAGGCGACACTACCTTTCAGCAGAAATGCATGAACAAGATGCAGGATGTCGGGCAGCAGGGACGGACGGTGCTGTTTGTTTCTCACAACATGCCAGCCGTCACAAGACTTTGCCCGCGTGCGATGCTGCTCGATCAAGGGGGACTGGTAGAGGATGGTCCCTCCGACAAGGTCGTCGAGCACTATCTCAAGACCGGCCTCGGAACGACACCCGTAAGGTCATGGGCGGATCTGACCAATGCGCCGGGTGATGACGTCGTCAGGTTGCGGCGCGTCTCCGTGGCCACCGAGGATGGGGAGTCCCCGGATAGCATCGATATTCGCCACTCGGTCGGGCTGCGGATGGAGTATCGGGTGCTTAAGGCGGGAAAGGTGCTCTTTCCCTACTTCATCGTCAACAACGATCAGGGGGTTATTGTGTTTTCCACGATCGACCAGGACCCTGAGTGGCAGGGACGCCAACGCGCCCCCGGGGACTTTGTCAGCACGGCCTGGATCCCGGGAAATCTGCTCAGCGAGGGAATTTTCTACGTAAATCCCGTCATGCGGGCCCCGGAGCGCAGGATCAGACACTTCAACGAGAAGGATGCGGTGGCCTTCAACATCGTCGATCCGGCGGAGGGAGATTCCGCACGCGGCCATTGGACCGGGCGTCTCAGTGGCGTCGTGCGCCCGATGCTTCGATGGGAGACGGAGTTCACTCCGGCGTAGTCCTCGCGCCAGACTGAGAACGAAGTCCGGCGATGCATCGGTTCAGGGTCCTGTGCGGTACGCGTTTCCGTTCAGACGTGATGACTGAACAAACCTTCGCGCGCGTTGCCCATTAGGGTGCGGAAAGCGTCGCTGCTGACCTTCACCAGCGATTCGTGGTCGCCCGCCTCGAAGTAGATCTCTTGCTCACGTCCCAGGTGAGAGTCCCACAAGGCCTGAATGCCGTAGGCATCACCGACCGGGGGTGCGGCGCCATGGGCGCAATCGGGAAACAGATCGCTCAGTTCCTCCTCGGTCGCCATGCCGACGATGTTGTGTACTTCCTCGCCGACCTTTTCGAGATCGAGGTGGTAGTCTGCGGGTATGACGACCATTGCGTAGTGATCGTGTGTCTTGACGACCACGGCCTTCGCGAGTCGGTCGCCGGGGATGTGCGCCTCCTCGGCCGATTCCTGACTCGAACCCGTACGCGGATGGGAGACGAGTTCGAAGGGGATGCCGTTCGAATTCAGAAAGGTACTCAATTTTTTTGCTATTGCCATTTGTCGACCTCGGTTCCGGAGTAGGCTTTCTGCTGGAATCATGGACTGGATTCCCGGGGCTTGCAAGGGAAGTCGCTGAATTGTCTGATTGATGTCAACGCAAGCGTTTAGGGGGCGAGGAGCGACATGCGCTAAGATGCGTTTCATGGATCGAAACGAACCCATGATTCGGGTCAGAGATCTGCATCGGTCCTACTGTGAGGGCGACGGGACACGCATGGTCCTGAACGGAATCGATCTGGATGTAGGCGCCGGGGAGATTCTGGGACTGCTGGGTCGCAGCGGGTCCGGCAAATCGACCCTGCTGAATCTTCTGGCGGGGATCGATCTTGCGGATCGGGGCGAGGTGATCATCGAGGGTGTCGAATTGCTGGGTGGCTCCGAACGCCGGCGCACGTTGTTCCGACGGGCCCGTATCGGCTTTATCTATCAGTTCTTCAATCTCATCCCCACACTCACGGTAGCGGACAATATCCGCCTGCCGCTGGAGCTCAATGACGTGGGGGCAAGTCAGGCGCGCGATCGCGTCAGCGAGCTCCTCGAAGCCGTGGAACTCTGGGACCGCGCAGCCGCATACCCGGACGATCTGTCAGGTGGGGAGCAACAGCGGGTCGCCGTGGCGCGTGCACTCGCCCACCGGCCCTCGGTCGTGCTGGCGGACGAGCCGACCGGAAATCTGGACGCCGCGACCGGGGAGTTGGTCATGAATCTCCTGTCCCGGCTGGTCGTCGAGCAGGGGTCGACCCTGATCCTGGCGACGCACAACGTCTCGGTTGCGGGGGCTGCAGATCGCTGTCTGACCCTGGAGCGAGGACGGTTGTTGGAGCAGGGTGATCTCACTGCATGGTGAACCCTACCCTGCTGCGTGGTGCGGCGACCTTCCATGCAAGGCATCCCTGGCAGGCGGGGCTGGCGGTCCTGGCGGTCGCGCTGGGTGTCGCCATGGTAGTGGCCGTGGACCTCGCCAATGAAAGCGCACGCCGGGCGTTTCGGCTTTCCGCCGAGGCGTTAACCGGCCGTGCTACCCATCACCTGACGGCTCCACCCGGCGGGATCGCCGAAGGTATCTACGCGGCGTTGCGGCTGCGGCAGGGATACCGGCGTAGCGCACCTTTCGTGGAGGGTGCGGTGAGCTTCCGTGGAGAGCAGTTTAGGTTGATCGGCATCGATCCGTTGGCCGAAGGGGCATTTCGGGAATGGCGGCAAGCCGGGACCACCGGAGACGGCATGTCTCGACTGCTGTCCGAGCCGGACACCGTCATGATGCCGGGCATTTCCGCGAACCGGCTGAATATCAGGGTCGATGATCGGCTCGATCTGCGCGTCGGCGGGCGCCGGGCGACCGTGACCGTGGCGGGTCTGATTGAGACAGAGAATCCGCAGGCGATCGAAGGCGTTCTGCTGGCGGACATTGCTACGGCGCAGGAGCTCCTGGGACGTGAGGGTCGAATCGACCGGATCGATCTCATCCTGACGGATCGCGAGGTGGAACGTCTGGAAACGGAGCTTGCCCCGGGGCTGATACTGGAACCGGGCGCCGCGGGAACACGCAACATCTTGAACATGACCCGCGCGTTTCATACCAACCTCTCCGCCATGAGCCTTCTCTCCGTTCTCGTCGGCGGGTTTCTGATCTACAACATGATGACCTTCACGGTCCTTCGACGCCGTGCGACGTTGGGAATACAGCGCATGCTGGGCGTGACGAGGGGAGAGATCTTCGTGCTGGTGCTGATCGAGACCCTGGCGCTGGGCTTGATCGGGTCGCTGTCAGGACTCGTGCTGGGCTGGCTGCTGGGTCACTCTCTCCTTGGGATGGTGGCGCGCACCATCAATGACATCTATTTCGCCGTCAACGTCACGACGCTGAGCTTCGAGCCGGGCTTGTTTCTCAAGGGTATCGCGGTCGGTGCGGGTGCGGCGCTGCTTGCCGGTCTTGGCCCAGCCGCCGAGTCCGCCAGGGCCTCGCCTCTCGAGGTGCGGCGAAGGTCTTCGCTGGAGCGTCGTGGACATCGCTGGGTCCCCTGGCTTGCCCTGACGGGTGTACTGATTTGCGTGGTCGGCTATGCCATCCTGTGGTTGACCACTCGGGATCTCTGGTTGGGTTTCGTTTCACTGTTTCTGGTCGTCATCGGTTGCGCCTTGATGGTTCCTTTGGCCGTGCTGGTGATGCTACGAGTGGTTACACCGGCCTTGGGCAGGCTCTCGGGTGTTACCGGGCGGTTCGCGGGGCGCGGTGTTTCCACCGGATTGAGTCGCACGGGACTGGCGATCGCCGCGCTGACGGTGGCGACCGCGGCCACGGTCGGCGTGGGAATCATGATCGAGAGTTTTCGTTATTCGGTCTCCGCCTGGTTGCAGCAGACACTGCGCAGCGACATCTACGTGTCCGTGGACGGTCCGGGGTCGCGGGCCTTGTTGGACGACCGGATCGAGGGGCTGGTTCGGGAGATCCCGGACGTCGAGTCGGTCAGTACCGGAAGGTTGGTGCCGGTTCCCTCAACGGTCGGCGAGATCGACGTGCTGGTACTCGGCGCGGGGAAGCACAGCAGGGACGGGTATCGGCTGCTTACCGGCGATATCGAAGTCGTGTGGCCGCGGTTCGAGGCGGGCGAGGTCGTGCTCGTCTCAGAGCCGCTGGCCTCGCGCTACGGGATCCGGTCCGGTGACGGGATCGAGTTGGTGTCGGTGGCCTCCGGCCCGCTCAAGGTGATCGCGGGCGGAATATTTCGCGACTACAGCTCCAGCCAGGGGTTGCTGGTCATGAGCAGGGCGCTTTACGAGCGTCATTGGGACGACACCGGGGTCGCGACGGTGGGGATCAAACTGAAACCGGACGCGGACCCGGATGAGGTCGTGCGGCGCATACGCGGCGTCTCCTCGCGGATCGGTCAGGACCTGACGGTGAGTCGGGCTGCGGCTATCCGTGAGGCGTCGTTGCAGATTTTTGACCGAACCTTTGCAGTGACCGCGGTGTTGAGGTGGTTAACCATCGGGGTGGCGCTGATCGGTTTCCTCAGTGCGTTACTTGCCCTGCAGATCGAGCAGGCCAGGGAACATGCACTGCTACGCGCCACGGGTCTCACGCGATCGGGACTCTTCGCGCTGGTCCTCACGCAGACCGGTGTAATGGGAGCGATGGCCGGGTTGCTGGCGCTGCCGCTTGGCTGGTTGATGTCGGTGTTGCTGATTCACGTCATCAACCAGCGCGCTTTCGGCTGGAGTATGGAAACCACGGTTCCGCCAGGAGTCATGGTCGAAGCCCTGGCGCTGTCTCTGGTAGCGGCCCTGGTCGCCGGGATCTTGCCCGCCCTGCGCATGAGCCGGATCTCGCCAGCCATGGCCTTGAGGGAGGAGTAGGTGTTGCCCCGGGCCCTGGTGCTGAGTGCCTGTCTCATGGCAGGCTGCGGAACCCGTGAGGCACTGCCACCTCGCTTCGATGTGACGGATGTGTTGTCGGGCGGAGAGACGCAGGGGTACCGTCTGGCGCTGGCGCCCCGCGAGTTCCACTTTCCCCGGGACCACGGAACGCACCCCGGGTTCCGCGACGAATGGTGGTACGTGACCGGCAACCTGGAGGACGCATCGGGAAGGCCCTTCGGTTTTCAGGTCACTTTCTTTCGCTTTGCCGTGGCGCCCGGCGATCCCCGGCGAACGTCGGCATGGGGTACGAATCAGGTATGGATGGCGCACCTGGCGGTCAGCGACATCGCCGCAGGCGAACACCTCGCGGACGAGCGCATGGCGCGGGGCGCATTGGGGCTGGCGGGCGCTCAGCACGAACCCTTTCGGGTCTGGGTCGAGGACTGGGAAATCCTGGGTTCCCCAGGAGGATTTCCATGGCGAGTTCGGGCGAGCACGGAGACCTTTGGTATCGATTTGACGATTCAACCCGAAAAGCCGATCGTCCTGCAGGGCGATCGGGGTCTGATCCGCAAGAGCGCCCGTGAGGGTAACGCTTCATACTATTATTCGATCACGAGATTGCGCACCCGTGGGCAACTGCGAATCTCAGACCGTGCGCATGTCGTGACCGGTAGCTCGTGGCTGGATCGCGAGTGGGGTACCAGCTCGCTTGGTGCCGACCAGGAGGGTTGGGACTGGTTTGCCCTGCAGCTCGAGGGGAACCGCGAATTGATGTTTTACCGAATAGGGAGACGCGATGGTTCAATAGACCCGATGAGCTGTGGTGTCCTGGTGGATGCCGACGGTAAGCCGACGGTGCTGTCGGCAACGGACGTCTCTTTACGGCCTTTGCGGACCTGGCGCGGACCCGGTAACGCACCCTGGCCCGTGAAGTGGCGGCTAAGTGTCCCTGCACAGGACATCGACTGGATCATAGACGCGGCGTTCGACGACCAGTTGGTCGATCTGGCGTTCCGCTACTGGGAGGGCAGCGTGCGCGTCCGGGAAGCAGATGGCGGTCGGCTCGCCGGCCGGGGGTATTTGGAGTCGACCGGCTATGGTGGTGCGAGGGTCAGGTAGTCGGGGTGTGTGATTCCGCTGCCACGCAGCGGCGGGTATCATCGTATCGAACGAGGGCCGAGCGAGTGCCTCGGGGTGATTCGGGGCCCGCTTGAGGTCGCACGAGTCGAAAAGGACAATCAGAAACGGGGGATAGAAATGGCAATCGAAGAAGGTAAAGCGGCACCGGTGTTCACCTTGTCGGATGCGGACGGGAGCAAGGTGGCGCTGAAGTCGTTTCGGGGACGGGACGTCATCGTTTACTTCTACCCGCGTGACGATACGCCGGGTTGCACCAAGGAGGCCTGCGGGTTTCGCGATCTGTGGGGCGAGATCGAGTCGCAGGGTGCGGTCGTACTCGGTATCTCCCCGGACGGTGCGGAATCTCACGTGAAATTCGCGGAGAAATACGATCTGCCGTTCACACTGCTCTCGGACCCTGACCGCAAGGTGATGACCAAGTATGGCGCCTTCGGGGAAAAGACGATGTACGGCAAGAAGACGATGGGCGTGATCCGCTCGACGGTGTGGATCGGGCCGGACGGCAAGGTGGTCAAGCACTGGCGTCGTGTCGCCGAGGCCGCGGACCACCCCGCGAAGGTGCTGGAGGCGCTGACGGCTGGCGCGTGATCGGACCGCCCCGCCCGCGAGTTTCTTGAGGAATCCGAGATAGGGAGGCGTGTCCCAGGGGCGTCCCCCCAGGGCCTGGTAACGGATACGCCCCTCCTGGCTCGGGGAATTGGGTCGGATACAGAATTGCAGCTCCGGCTGCCTGACGCATTCCCCACCCAGCAACCCCGCCGGTTGGTCGGGCCGGGCGCTGCCAGCAAGCGTCAAGAGCATGGCGGTTGCGAATAGCTTCGTGTGGCAATGCATGCGTACCGGATCGGGGGGGCTGAGGTGTAGGGGAATCTACAGCTTTCGAAGCCGTCTCCACGTTCGGCCAGACCGTTTTACCCGGCACCCTTAGCCCGATCAGGTCCGAACCGGTTTTACTTTCCCACGATCAGACCGGTGCGGGATAACTCGCCTCGAGCCCGTTGGAGGCATTACCGCTGAGGTCGGCATCGACGTGGTTGGAGTCGATGATGTTGAGGGTCTGGTACTGGTTGTTGATCTGGATCTGATCGGCGATGTACTGGTTGACGAAGTACTGGTTGATGGCCGGTGCGCCGGAGCGACGGGCGAGG
>JAJDOJ010000193.1 GCA_022340215.1 Gammaproteobacteria bacterium | reverse complement strand
GCACCCATCCAACGAGGTATATGCCATGAACAGAGTTCCACTGATTACCGCCGCCCTGGTGATTTTCTGCGGGTCTGCGGGCGGCCAACCGGCGACCACATCGCAGACAGTGATCACGCTGGCCGGCGCCAAACAGGTCATCGCGGCCGCCGTGAAGGAGGCAGACCGGCTCAAGGCGCCGGGTGGCAGCATCGCAGTGGTCGATGCCGGCGGCCATCTCATCGCCCTGGAACGGCTCGACAACACCTTTGTCGCCAGCGCGGACATCGCCGTCGGCAAGGCGCGCACCGCGGTACTGTTTAAAAAGCCTACGCGGGTATTCGAAGACCTGGTCAACGGTGGGCGGACCACCATGGTCACGCTGCCCGATTTCACGCCACTGCAGGGTGGCGTGCCGGTCGTGGTCGACGGCCAGGTGGTCGGCGCCCTGGGCGTCAGCGGTGCTGCCAGCGCGCAGCAGGACGAGGACATCGCGCGCGTCGGGGCGGAAGCGCTGGCCGCCGGCGCGGTCGCGTCAGCGGTCACCTACCTCGACCGCGACGCGGTTACCGCCGCCTTCGCCCGTGGCGCGCCCCTGCTGGAGACGCCCGAATACAAGGTGCATGCCAGCCGTCGCACCGGACCGGGACTGATCGAGGTGCACGCGTACGAAACGGACATCGTGTATGTACTCGAGGGAGAAGCCACCTTCGTGACCGGTGGCCGGCTGCTGGATGGCAAGGTCACCGCGCCGGGCGAGATCCGCGGATCGCAGCTCGAGGGCGGCAATGTGCAGCAGCTGGCGCCCGGTGATGTAGTGGTGGTGCCGCGCGGCACGCCGCACTGGTTCCGGGAGATTGGAACTGCGCCTTTCCTGTATTTCGTGGTCAAGCCGATCGCTGCCCCCGGAGGTGCGTCATGAACCGCTCGCGCCGCCCGGCCGTCTTCGGCGTGCTCGGGCTGCTGTTTGCGATCGCTGCCATGGCGGGCGGCCCGCCGGTTCCGGAGGGAGAGCCCCTGGCAGTGATCGACCTGGCCACCCGCGAGGGCATGGCGCTGGTCAAGGGCGAGTGGCACTACCGGGATGCGGACATCGTGACGGTGGACTTCCGGGCCGCCGGTCCGGACGGGCAGCCGACCGGAAAACCGGTCAGGACCCATGACATCGCGCCTCATGCCGGAGGACGCGACTACGACGACCGCGACTGGGAAGTGATCGCGCCGGAGTCGCTCGGGCAACGCCGCGGCAACGGCCGCCTCAGCTTCGACTGGTACCGCCTCCGCCTCACCGTCCCCGAGCGCATCGGCGCGGTCGATACCCGCGGCACCACGGCGGTATTCGAAACCTCGGTGGACGATTACGCCGAGGTGTGGGTGGACGGGGAGCTGCCGCGTGCCGCCGGCCAGAGCGGCGGCTCGGTGGTCAAGGGCTGGAATGCGGCAAACAGGCTGATCATCGGTCGCGATGTGCAGCCCGGCCAATCGATCCAGCTGGCGGTATTCGGCGCCAACGGGCCGCTGTCCAATCCACCGACCAATTACCTCTGGATGCGTTATGCCCGGATTGCATTGTATCCGGGTGGCGCGGGTCCGGTTGCTGTTGAACCGCAGGAGGTGAACGTCGAGGTGCTGCGGCTCGATCCGGCCATCGATGCCATCGTCCCGCCCAATGCCAAACTCTACAAACTCGCGGAGGGCTTCCAGTTCACCGAGGGACCGGTGTGGGTGAGCGGCGACGGCGGCTATCTGCTGTTCTCGGATCCCAACGCCAACACCATCTACAAATACACCGCGGAGGGTGACCTCTCGGTATTCAAACACCCGAGTGGTTATGCCGGGGCGGATATCGCCGACTACCGCCAGCCGGGCTCCAACGGTCTGACCCTGGACGCCGAGGGACGGCTCACCATCGACCAGCACGGCAACCGCCGGGTGATTCGCCTCGAGCCGGACGGGAGCGAGACGGTGCTTGCAGAACGCTACCAGGGCAAGCGCCTCAACAGTCCCAACGATCTGGTCTACAAGTCCGGCGGCGCCCTGTATTTCACCGATCCGTATTTCGGACTGCCGGAGTTCGATCAGGACCCGCGCAAGGAACTGCCGTTCAGCGGTGTCTTCCGCGTCAGGGACGGCGGCGTGGTGGAATTGCTGACGGATGAGCTCAAGGGACCGAACGGCATCGCCTTCTCGCCAGATGAACGCTTTCTCTATGTGGGCGACTGGGACGAGCGGCACAAGGTGGTGATGCGCTACCCGGTCAGGGCCGACGGTCGCCTCGATGCCGGCGAGGTGTTCTTCGACATGACCGCCGCCCCCGGCGAGGACGCCATCGACGGCATCAAGGTCGATGTCGAGGGCAATCTCTACGTCTCCGGCCCCGGCGGGCTGTGGATCCTCTCGTCCGAGGGTCGGCACCTCGGCACGGTGCTGGCGCCGCGGCACCCGCACAACATGGCCTGGGGCGACGCGCACGGACGGACGCTGTATCTCGCCGCTGGCAGCACGCTGTACCGGATGCCGCTCAACATCGCGGGGATACGCCCGTAGGGAGTGAACACCCAAAGGTTACGGGTGGTGCCTCATGAGAGGCATTCCTACCGTGACTGAATAAGCTTGTTAGTCCGCTATCCGGGGTGATCAGGGAAATGCCACTGCGGATGAAACTTGGTAACTCAGTGGAGGCTAAGGAAATGCAGGATTATCGCAGGACGCATGACGCGATTTCGAAGCTCTCTCCGGAGCAATACCGTGTCACGCAACAAAACGGCACCGAACGCCCGGGTACCGGGCTGTATCACGATCACAAGGAGCCGGGCATCTACGTCGATGTCGTTTCTGGCGAGCCGCTGTTCGCCTCGTCCGACAAGTATGAATCAGGTTGTGGATGGCCGAGCTTCACCAGGCCGATAGAGCCGGCACACGTCAACGAGCTGCGAGATGCCTCGCATGGCATGATCCGCACCGAGGTGCGCTCGACCCACGGGGACAGTCACCTGGGGCACGTCTTTCCCGACGGTCCCGCTGATCACGGAGGACTGCGCTACTGCATCAACTCGGCGTCGCTGCGTTTCGTGCACCGTGATGACATGGAAGACGAAGGCTATGGTGCTTACCTCGATCAGGTGGAGGATATCCGATGAAACGCGAACGCGCTGTGCTCGCCGGTGGCTGCTTCTGGGGAATGCAGGACCTGATCCGTCGCCATGACGGCGTGATTTCGACCCGCGTCGGTTACACGGGCGGTGACGTGCCGAACGCGACGTATCGCCATCACGGCACCCATG